>JBKPNP010000425.1:0-2508 GCA_046732775.1 Acidobacteriota bacterium | reverse complement strand
CAACACTCGCAAGCTTGCAATCACGCCCGATAAACTCCGCGGTCGCCACCTCCTGAAAGTCGTGGTCCTCGGTAGCAATCCAGAACACCGGTACAGCTTTCGTTTTGCGCTGCGTCAAGCAGCCCGCTAACTTAACGGCCGAAAGCGCTTTGTAAATCGTGTACAACGGTCCGGATAACAAACCCGCTTGTTGACCAGAAACCACGGCCAGACAATCTGGGTCGCGCAGCAGTTCGATGTTTTTGAGTGTCTCCTCTCCCGCACCCCAGCTCGCATTCAAATCGAGCAACGCGTCGCAAAGTGCCGCGCGATCCGTTTGATGTGCTGCCAGAACCTCAGCAGCGCGCGTCGAGAGTTCGTGATGAAAACGGACGGCCGAGGGATAAAACTCCCGCAAGGCGGTCGGGTCTTTCAGGTAATCAAGAAACAACTTCGACTGGTGCGGAATGCGAACGAACGGAAGGCTTTCAACCCGCAGTCCGGATTCTTCAGGCGTGCTGTAACAGGCAGGTTCTGCGGTGCTCAATTTAGATAACTCCCGGGCGAATCAGCGTACGGGCATTTTACGCAGTATGCTCGCCCTGCACCAGCGAGGCGTAATTTATTGGACGCCGAATTTGAAATCTCTATGCAACCTCTGTGTTCTCTGTGCCTCTGTGGTAAGCACTTCGCAGTTGTTCCACGACAGAGGCACAGAGAACACTGAGGCTGCACAGAGAAGATCAATCAGGAAACTACGGCCTGCAACGAATTGTCGGCTTCGGACAAGCATTCTCGTATCTCGGCGCGCGCTTCATCACCGACGGCCCGCAGAGGCGCACGCACCGCGCCGCCAACATAACCTCTCATTTCCAAAGCGGCTTTGAGACCGCCAATTCCGTACTTCGTCGTCACCGCCGTCGCCAGGGGCGTCAAGCTCGATTGCAGTTCGCCGGCGCGGTCGTTGTCACCGGTGGCGATGGCGTGGAAAATCTCAAGGCACAAGTCCGGGGCTACACAACCGACCGCCAGAATTCCGCCCGTCGCTCCAGCAGTTAATGCGCCATGAAGCACAGTGCCGTTTCCAGTCAACACTGCAAAGTCGTCTCGCACCAGCTCGATGGTTTTCTGCAAGCCGGCGAGATCCGCGGAGCTGTCTTTTAAGCCGATGATGTTTTCGTGTTCACTCAAACGCGCGGCCGTTTCCGGCTCTATCTTGACGCCCGTCAGCGCCGGCATACTGTAGAGAATAACTGGAGCCGGACACGCATCAGCCACACTCTGATAGTGATCAAGCAAAGCAGACTGAGTAATGCTCGGCCGATAAAAGTGCGGCGTGATTAGTAGAAAGGCGTCGACTGGGCCGGCGGCGGCGACGCGTTTCGTTTCGTTGATTGTTTCTCGCGTGCTCTGCTGGCCGGCGCCGACGATGAACTTCAAACCGGGCGCTCGCTCAACCTCGTCGCGGGCAGCGGCAATCACTTCCAGATACTCCCGCTCGTTTAAGTGAACACGTTCGCCAGTTGAACCCAGCATGACGTAGCCTGCGATTCCGGTCGCCTTCCATTTGGCGATGTTCGCTCGCAGGCCAGTCAGATCGAGATCACCCGCTTCGTCGAACGGCGTGGGAATGGGCAGGAAAATGCCGCGCAAGTCTGCGGCAGACAGCGCGGCTTGGGAACGGTCATTAGTTTTGTCGTTAACAGATTTCAAGGCGCGCATTATAGCGCGCCTTGGCGACACCGCAATTCGCGCGGCTTTAAACGAGCGGCCTCAGGCTGCGGCTGCCAACAACACTTCGCTGAAACGCCGGGCAATGTCAGCGATGTTCGCAGCTTTGTCGTGTCCGTTAATAATTGTGCGGGCGTTTTCGTAATCGGCCACGCCGCCGTCTTTGAAAAACTGGCTGAGTTTTCTGGTCGTGAACCAACCATCCGTCATGCCTTGAATTGCAATTTGGTAAGCCAACTCCGGTTCCTTGGCGCGATCAGGCTCGCTCAATAGATCGACTTTGGTGAGCGCCTTGGCGCGCGTGTAGTTGCTGCGTCCGGTCAGCTGCACATAACCGCGCCCATGAAATAGAGCGCCGTCGCCTGGTTTCGTGTTGCCAACATTTTTGCCAGCTTTCGTGCCGGGACCGTAACGCGAGTTGAAATATGCGTTGCCGCCGCGTTCGTCGATCGGTCGCATGGTGTGAGCAGTTTCCCATTTGAACGTGGCGAGACAATACGCGAGCTTCCGTCGATCAGTATCGCTTCCGTCGAAACGATTGTCCTTCTCAATCTGGTTAAGGAGGAACTCGAGCGCGTCGACAAGATCCTGCGTCAGCGGACCGAACCGGTCGCGATAGTTTTCGAAAAATCTCTTGTGATCAAATTTGAACATTGACGTTTCCTTTTCGTGTGAAAGAGCCTTAACGCTATCTAACGGTTACTCGAAGGGTGTAGTGCGCGGTCGGATGAGCGGTGACGTAGATGTAGTAATTTCCGGTGGCGGGAATCCTGCCGGACCATCGTTTTCCGTCTGCCG
>JBKPNP010000424.1:0-4093 GCA_046732775.1 Acidobacteriota bacterium | reverse complement strand
GGTCGTATCGCTGACGTCGCTGAGACCGGCTTCCTGACGGGCTCGCTGATCATTCCGCAGTTCATCCTCCGTGAGTTGCAGCAGGTGGCAGACTCGCCTGATTCTTCGAAGCGCCAACGCGGACGGCGCGGTCTCGACATGCTCAACCGCTTGCAGAACAATAGTTCACTTGATATCCAGATCGTTGAAACAGATTTCCCGGCCGTAAGAGAAGTTGATCTGAAACTTATCGAGCTCGGCAAACAACTCGACGCCGTTATCGTGACCAACGACTTCAACCTCAACAAGGTTTCGCAACTTCGTGGCGTGAGTGTCCTCAATATCAACGAACTGGCGAATGCCCTCAAACCGGTGGTGTTGCCTGGCGAAGCAATGCGCGTGTTCATCCTCAAAGAAGGCAAGGAATACAACCAGGGCGTTGCCTATCTCGACGACGGCACCATGGTGGTAGTCGACAACGCGCGCCGTCTCATCGGGAAGAATGCGGACATCGCCGTCACCAGCGTCCTGCAAACTACGGCCGGCAAAATGATTTTTGGACGGTTGTGGGAAGAGCCGGAAAACGGCGCGAATACGGGTGAGCACCGCGTCAATGGATCGGCACGACGACCGACGCGCGAATCCCGCACTGGACCTTTGCCGGTGCGAATCAACGATACGGAACCAATCACGGAATCCTAAGCGAACGCTGGGCGACCGGCGACCGACGAAAAGCGACGATTTTCCCGGTCAATCGGTCGCTCTTCTTTGTGTCTCCATATGAATGTCGCGATCATTGCCGCTGCCGGATCAGGCCAGCGGATGTCGGGTGATCGGCCAAAGCAGTTTCTCGAGCTGGCGGGCATTCCGATCATCTTTCACACCCTCAAAGCCTTTCAGAAGTGTGAAGCGGTTGACGAAGTTGTAGCGGTTCTTGCTGACGCTGAGATTCAGCATTTCCTTTCTCGAGCTGAAGAATACGATTTACGAAAAGTTGTCGCGGCCGTGCCCGGAGGCCGGACCAGGGCTGAGTCTGTGTTGAACGGGTTGTGTTCAATTTCAGAAAAGCGAGCTGACATTGTTGCGGTGCACGACGGCGTGCGTCCGTTTGTGACCGCCGACGAGATTGCTCGTACGATCGACGCGGCGCGAGTGGCAGGTGCAGCGGTTTTGGTTTGCAGTCCCGTCGATACAGTGAAAGAAGTTGAAAACGGCTTTATCACCCGGACTTTCGATCGCTCGAAGCTCAGGAATGCGCTGACACCGCAGTGCTTTCAATATAGACTACTGCGAAACGCTTACGACCAGGTTGATGTTATGGACCCGGGGCTGACGGATGAGGCCTCGCTGGTGGAACGCACTGGCGCGCGCATCGCCGTTGTGGAGGGCAGCGCAAGGAATATCAAGATTACAAAACCGGAAGATCTGGTTATTGCTGAACAGTTTATTAGAAAGAATGAGCTTTGAGCTTTGTACTTAGAATTTTGAACTGGTCTTTGGCCTTTGGACTTTGGTCGTAGAACTTTGAGCTTCGTTCGAAGTCCAAAGCCCCAAGGCCAAAGCCCCAAGGGCAAAGCCCAAAGTCCAAAGTTGAAAGCCCAAAGTCCAAAGTCCAAAGTCCAAAGCACAAGTTCAAAGCACAAAGTTCAAATTTTCAATGTTCCGCATCGGCATCGGCTGCGACACGCACAAACTGGTTGAAGGCCGTCCGCTGATGCTGGGTGGCATTCAGGTCGCTGCCGAAGTTGGTGGCGACGGTCATTCGGACGCCGACGCGTTGTTGCACGCTATCAGCGACGCCATTCTCGGAGCCATGTGCGAAGGTGATATTGGCCTGCACTTTCCGAACAGCGATCCGCAATGGAAAGACGCAGCTAGCTTGCAACTTCTGTCGCGCGTAGTTTGGTTAGCACACGAGCGCGGGCTGCACGTGGTGAATGTTGACACCACGATTTTGCTCGAGCGTCCGCAGTTGCGGCCGTACATCTTTGCGATGCGCGAAAAGATTGCGGAAGTTTTGGGGGTTGAGGCTTCGTTCGTAAGCGTTAAAGCAAAAACAGGCGAAGGCCTCGATGCGGTGGGTGAGGGCTTGGCTGTCTCAGCACAGGCAGTTGTGTTGCTTGAGTCGTGAGTTTTTTCGGTCGTCGTAAGGCAAACTGTTATTTGCGTCGTACTCGGCAAGCGTGCGTAGACCAAATGCGAAACGATACGCAACTAACAGTTTGCGTCTCGTTTAAAGGTGAAACTATTGAGACCTCAGGACGTAATTCGAAAAAAACGTGATGGCCAGGAACTCTCACGCGAAGAGATCGAGTTTTTTATCGAAGGCGTGACCAGGGGCACCGTCGCTGATTATCAAATCAGTGCGCTGTTGATGGCCATTTACCTCAACGGCATGAACGATGCCGAGCAGGAGATCCTCACCGACGCGATGTTGCACTCAGGCAACACGCTCGATTTTTCAGACATTGCCAAACCGAAAGCCGACAAGCATTCGACTGGCGGCGTGGGTGACAAAACGTCGTTATTGATCGCACCGATGGTGGCTGCTTGTGGTATTTGCGTGCCGATGATTTCCGGGCGCGGCCTGGGCCACACCGGCGGTACGCTTGATAAGCTCGAGTCGATTCCCGGTTACAACGTCAACCTCAGCGCCGAAGAGTTTGAGCACGTTCTCAAAACTGTCGGCTATGCGATGTCGGGTCAAACCGCCGAACTGGCGCCGGCCGACAAAAAGATGTACGCGCTGCGAGACGCGACCTCTACGGTCGAAGCGATACCACTGATCGTCGCGTCGATTATTTCAAAAAAGGGCGCTGCTGGTTTGGATGCCATGGTCATTGACGTCAAGGTTGGCTCCGGCGCCTTCATGCGCGAAGAAAGTCGCGCGAAAGCATTGGCGCACGCACTCGTGAGAACCGGCAACGCCTGCGGTATTCGTACCCGCGCTTTGTTGAGCGACATGAATCAACCGCTGGGCGAGGCGGTGGGGAATTCGATCGAAGTAAAGGAATGTATCGAACTGCTGCGAGGTGAGGCACGCGAAGGAGCGCGACCAGTGCTCGATCTATCTATCGAACTGTCGGCCCACATGCTGGTGCTGTCGCACGTCGACGATTCTTTGGAAGGCGCGCGGCAACGCTTAACTGACATCATCGGTTCGGGCCAGGCGCTTGAGTGCTTTCGTGAGAACGTAAAGGCTCAGGGCGGAGACCCGCGCGTCTGCGACGATCCGGCCGCCTTTCTTCCTTTGGGCGGCGAACCCTATAAGGTAGAATCCCCGCGACCTGGTTTCGTAACAAAAGTTAATACTGCAGAAGTTGGACACGCGATTGCCGCTATCGGCGGCGGGCGAGTACGCATCGATGATTCGATCGACCCAACGGTCGGATTCATGACTGCGGCACGCATCGGAGATCGCCTCGACGCCGGCGGTGAACTGGGAACGGTTTACTGCAGTGACGAAGCGCAAGCTCGCGAAGCGGTCCAACGCATCCAGGCGGCTTATGAAATTGCCGCTGAGCCACCCTCGGAAATACCGTCGTTATTGAAGGAAGTAATAAACGAATGAAGTTCGTAATCTGTGGCACGCTGGTGCTTGTTTGTGTTGCGCTGGCGGTTTTCAATTCGGCTTGCAACAACGCCAGTTACGGAGCTGCTGACGACAAGAACAAGATTCGCGTCGGTATAGTTTTCGATATTGGCGGCAAGGACGATCGTTCGTTCAACGCCGCTGCCTGGGCCGGGGCAAATTGCGCGGCGAGCGGCAAATGGCCGGACGGCAAGAACTGCGAAAAGGCTCCGCTAAATATTGTGCTGCGCGACATCGAGCCGGGAAATCCGACTTCGATTGAACCGGCCATGCGCGCGTTTGCGGAACGAAACTACGATCTGATCATCGGCATTGGTTTCGCACAAACTCCCATCATTGAACTGGTCGCGAAAGACTATCCCAATATTCGTTTTGCGATCGTCGACGGTGTGAGCGACCTGCCAAACGTCGCGTCATTAGTTTTCAAAGAACATGAAGGCTCTTACCTCGTGGGCATGCTGGCGGCGAAGACCAGCAAGACCGGAACGATCGGGTTCCTCGGCGGCATGGACATCGGTTTGA
>JBKPNP010000423.1:0-4386 GCA_046732775.1 Acidobacteriota bacterium | reverse complement strand
CATAGGAAATGAATCCAGAACAAATTTCTTTGAGTCGGCCAGCGGATGCTCAGGCTGAATTCCAATTCGCAGCCGCGTGAATTCGTCTGTGCCTGCCGCAGCAATAATCGACTTCAAACCGTTATGGCCACCCGACGTGCCGCGCGCTCGAATCCGGATTTTGCCAAACGGCAAGGCCAGGTCATCTGAGACAACGATCAAATCTGCCGCCGTCGTCTCATATTTCTTGAACAAACACGAGACTGCCTCTCCGCTCAGATTCATGTAGGTCTGCGGCTTCACCAACAGCGCCACGTTTGACCCAATCTCAGCGCGGGCGGTCAGCGCCTGACATTCACGGCGAAATTTACTAACGCCCGCCGCTTTGCCTAATTTGTCAATCAACATGAATCCGAGGTTATGACGCGACCACTCATACTCTTCACCCGGATTACCTAAACCGACGACTACGTATTGCCGATTGCCGATTGCCAAGTGTCGATTTAAGAGACATTCGCAATCGAAGGTCTAGCCAATTGCGCCGCTTGAATAAATCGGCAATTGGCAATCGACAATCGACAATGCCTCTACTCCTTCTTGCCGGACTCTTCGTCCTCGTCTTCCTTCTTGCCCTTGCCGATAACTTCAGGCTCAGCTGCACCCTCGATTTCCGCCACCGGCGCGGCAGCTTCCTCCTTCACGATGCCGACTGTGGCAATCACTGCGTCTGCTGCGTTGAGAATCTCGATGCCTTCGGCAACCTGAATGTCAGAGATGTGCAACACGTCATGCACGCCCAGATTTGAAACGTCCACGTTTACCACATCGGGAATCTCTCGCGGTTCGCAACGAATTTCAATCTCGCGGATGATCTGTTCGAGCACGCCCTGCTCCTCGCGAACGCCGACGGGTTCACCAGTAAGGTGCAAGGGCACCGTCACTTCAATCTTCTGACCCTTAACCAGCCGCGTCAGATCCGCATGCATCAACCGGCCGCGGACGGGATCAACCTGGCGGTCATGAAACATCACTTCACTCGCGCCCACGCCCTCAATATCAAGCGTAAAGATCGTGTTGCGTCCCGACTCCGAACGCAGTATTGCCGCTAGCTCGCGGATCGGCGCCAGCGCGGCCACGCTGCCACCCTCGCCGCCGTAAACCGAAACGGGAACCATTCCTTCACGTCGCGCCCGGCGAGCATCGTTCTTGCCGCGGCCGTCTCGCTTGGTTGCGCGAACCGTAATGTCTTTCTGTTCTGCCATGACTACTCCTCTTTACAGACGTACAGCGATCAGCTTCGAAATTCCGATTGCCCATTTCCGATTGCCGATTTTCACTCGACGCCCCAGCGGGCTCGCTTAAATTCGGCAATTGGCAATTGGCAATCGGCAATCACTTGCTGATCGCTGATGGACTCCTATTTAAGCCATCAGTGTTTGCCCTTCGCTAAACGAAGAGCGAAGAGACGCTGGTCTCCTCGTGGATCGACTTGATCGCTTTCGCCAGAAGCGGCGCGATACTAAGGATCTTAATCTTTTCAAACTCGCACGCGTTGTCGCGTAGCGGGATTGTATTCGTAATCATTATCTGCTCGATTTCAGAATCATCGAGCTGCTGCACGGCCTTTCCGGACAGCACCGCGTGTGTAAAGCACGCGTGAATTCGTTCAGCTCCGGCATTTTTCAATGCCTTTGCTACTTTCGTCAACGAGCCGCCGGTGTCGCACATGTCGTCGACAATCAAACAACTGCGGCCGCGCACGTCGCCCACCACGTTCATCACTTCGGCGACGTTGGCCTTTTCGCGTCGTTTATCGCACAACGCCAGCTCGGCATCGAGCCGTTTCGCGTAAGCGCGGGCTCTTTCGGCGCCCCCGGTATCCGGAGCAACTACTGTCAAATTCGGCAGCGGATTCTCCTGATAGTAACCAATCATAACCGGCGCCGAATAAAGGTGGTCGACGGGAATATCAAAGAACCCTTGAATCTGCGCCGCATGTAAGTCGATCGTCAACAACCGATCCGCGCCGGCGACTGTAATCAGGTTCGCAACTAGGCGCGCTGAAATCGGCACGCGCGGACGGTCTTTCTTGTCGGAACGACCGTAACCGTAATACGGAATAACGGCGGTGATGCGCTCGGCTGATGATCGACGAAACGCGTCGAGCATTATCAGCAGCTCCATCAGGTGTTCGTCGGTCGGCGGACAGGTTGGCTGAACTATGAAAACATCGCCGCCACGCACGTTCTCGTCAATCTGAAAATTGAACTCGCCATCGGAGAAGCGCTCGGTAATTGCGCGACCCATGTCGCAACCAAGATGACGCGCAATCTCTTCCGCCAATTCCGGGTTTGCGTTACCGGAAAAAACCTTAATTCCGCCAGTTGTGCCCATAAGAAGAAGTCGAAGTGATGAGTAATGAGTGATGAGTAATGAGCGACTTACTTGTCACTCGTTACTCGTTACTCATCACTCATCACTTTTCCGCGATAGTGGCTGGGGCGGGAGGATTCGAACCTACGAATGCCGGTTCCAAAGACCGGTGCCTTACCACTTGGCTACGCCCCAAGATCTGTTCCAGAGTTGAAAGAGCGTAAGAACTGAACACCCGGCGAAGCAACAGCGTGCAGATATTCGTTCCGCGACACTGTAACACAAGCAAAGATGCGCCAACCTGCCTCCAGCTTGATTTCCTTTAGCGCGCGCTGTTGATCGTTGCGGTCAGCAAAGATACCAAAAACGCTTGAACCACTGCCAGCCAACAGAGCGCCGTGAGCACCAGCCTGAAGTAGGGTTTGTTTAGCTCGTCTAATCTCAGGCTCAATATCAAAGATCACAGACTCGAAATCGTTCTTCAAAGAATTCGGCGCGGGCCACGGTGACGAGTCTTGAAAATTTCCAGCCTCACGCGAACTTGACAGAATAGGGTTGGACGCCAGTGTTGTCAAGGCAGCGGAACCCAGTGCAGCGTAAGCAAATGCCGTCGAAATGCTGGCGTTTGGCGTGATAACGATAAGCGGCACAGGGGCCCGATCGTCATCATCGAGCGGAGTGATTGTGGCGCCGATCCCAGTGGCAACTGCCTCACCGCCGTAGAGGAAGAATGGCACGTCGGCGCCAAGTTTGGCAGCGGTTTCCAGTAGATCACTTGGCGTTGCGTTGAGTTTCCAAAGGTGGTTTAGCGCTACCAAAGCGATAGCCGCGTTGGACGACCCACCTCCTAAACCTGCGCGCGTGGGAATAATCTTTGCCAAACTTACGCGCACGCCACGGTCAACATTAAATCGAGACTTGAGCGCGATAGCCGCGCGCGCGATCAGATTTTGAGCATCTGTTGGAACGTCTGCATCGTTGCACGAGATAACTACTTGGGGGTCATCCGTTATTTCAAAGCTGAGTTGGTCGCACAACGAGATGGTCTGCAGAACGGTATTGAGCTCGTGATAGCCGTCGGGACGTCTACCGAGAATGCGCAGATTCCAATTAACTTTGGCGAATGAAGGAAGCTTAAGGGCGGGCTGATTCACTTTTGAGAGGCTGCGTTTGCATTGCACCGCGCCTCTCAATTGGCGAGACGCGTTACCGGGCAATAAAGACTTGAGTCAGATAAGTGCTGCCATCAGCGGCAACGTAACTTCCGATAGCGGAAGCCTGGAAACCAACATACAAAATGTTCGCGCGATGTCCGGATGAAATCATCCAACGCTCAACTGCGAAACCGCCCGGATCATTGAAGCCCTTATTATACGCGATGTTCTCCGCGATCACTCTGAAGTGAGCAATTCCGTTCGCATGTGCGCGGTCTTTAAGCTGTAGACCTTCCGGTGTTTCATGATCAAAGAAGCCTCGTGTTGCCATGCTTTCAGAGTGGGCCTTTGCCATTCGCCAGAGTTCGGCATCCCACAGCAGTGGCGCCAGGCCATTCTTAATTCGGGCGCTGTTCGTTTCATCAAAAGCTCGTTGCTCGACCGCGTTTGGTGACTCCGTCGTCGTGGCCTTGGCTGACGCAGCGGGTTCTGTTTCGGGTGTGACGCGTCGGGCGCGCGAAACGGGAGCGCCGGCCGTTGATGCGGTGATCAAGCGCGCTACCGGCTGCGATGTCATGCTTTGCGCGGCGGCACTGCTCCACGCGAGAAGAAAGGCAGAGGAAAGGATGCCGGATCGAATTAAGAGCTTGGGGAGATGACGCAACGAGGCGTCGAGGGCTAACGGCTTTGTAAATTTCATCGCGGAGGTCGTCCTGCCAAACGCAGTTCCGCACTGTTTGGTTTAGCGAAGGGCCCTTGAGGAAGGCTGTTTGAATTAAACCTGGCCGGGGCCGGGCAGGTCAGGAATGACGGTTCAGACTAGCAAATGCGATAAACCAAGATCAACACATTTCTCGAGGGTGGAACTGAGCGCGAAGAG
>JBKPNP010000422.1:0-1668 GCA_046732775.1 Acidobacteriota bacterium | reverse complement strand
CACAAGGCCGCTGCGGAAGCGGTGCTGCCGTGCGCCGGAGCCACTGCCCTGCCCCCCTTCCTTCAAGCTGCCAACCATGTCCGGACGCGACGCTTGCAGCGCCGGTATCAAGCCAAATAACAAGCCGGTCAAGGTTGAGATACTGAACACGAAGAGCAGCACGCTTGCGTTCACGCCAACCTCGTGAAGCCGTGGAGTATCGGCCGGGACCAAGCTCAGCAGCAGGTTCTTCAAGACGCCGACGATGAACAGGGCAACGGCGCCGCCCAGAAACGACAACAGTAAGCTCTCGATCAGAAGTTGGCGGATGAGACGCTTGCGTCCGGCGCCCAGAGCCAAACGGATCGCCATCTCGCGTTGTCGTGCTGACGAACGCGCGAGCAGGAGATTCGCGATGTTCACGCAACCGATAAGCAGCACCAGTCCAACCGCACCGAGCAGCATCAGCAAAGTTGTTTGTACATTGCCGACGAGGTTCTCGCGCGCCGGTAGAAGTTTTACGGTCCAGCCGGCTTCGGGTGGGTAGTCTTTCGAGAATTCATTTCGCAGGTTGGCGACAAAGGAGTCGAGCTGCGCCTGGGCCTGCGGCACACTCAGGTTTGATTTGATTCGACCGATGGCGCCGGGCAACATGCGTTGGCTGCGAACCGGCGGCCCGAAGGGATTACCGGTGAAGCCGGCAGTGGCCCACATCTCGACATCGTTTCGCAGTGTTTGCCCCGGATGTCGGAAACCGGGCGGCATGACCCCGACGATCGTGTAGAGGTCGGTGTCCATGTAAACCTTGCGCCCGAGCACATTCGGATCCGAGGCGAAGAGACGCCGCCAGAGTTTGTCGCTAATGACAACGCCGTCAGCAAACCCCTCCGCTTTGTCCTGGGGCCCCAACACGCGGCCGAGTTGGGCCGTGGCGCCCAGCAGCGAAAAGTAATTTGGGCTGACGGCCAACAGCTCAATGCGCTCGGGACGATCAGAACCCGTCAAGTTTCCATCGACGGGCCAGACGGCGGAGATTTCTTCGAATACGCCGGAACGCTCTTGAAAATCTTTGAGTTCATCGACCGAGATGCCCACATTTTCCGCCTGGCGGCCGGTCAAATCGTCACGCACCAGGACAATCTTTTCCGGCTTAGGAAACGGCAACGGCCGCAGCAGCACTGCATCGACGACACTGAAGATCGCCGTGTTTGCGCCAATGCCCAGGCTCAGCGTGATAACGGCGATCGCAGTGAAGCCCGGCTTATTGCGAAGCATGCGGGCCGCATAACGCAGGTCGTGCCAGATTGTCGTGAGCATAAGTTTCTTGACCTTTGTCTCAGTCTGAAACACTCATTCGTAACGCAGGGCGGTTAACGGATCGACTTTCGTCGCGCGGCGCGCGGGCACGTAGCACGCGATCAACGCCACTGCGATGAGCAGCAGCGAAATCGAAACGAACGTCAGCGGATCCGTAGCGCTCACCTGGTAAAGCAGCGTGGTCATTAAACGCGTCAATAACCAGGCGGCCGCAAGTCCTAAGCCGACACCGCTCAAGACCAGAATCATTCCCTGCTTCAACACCATCCGCATGATGTCGCGCATTTGCGCGCCGAGCGCCATGCGTATGCCGATCTCCTGCGTGCGCTGATTGACGAGATAACTGATCACGCCGTAAAGCCCGATGATCGT
>JBKPNP010000421.1:0-5401 GCA_046732775.1 Acidobacteriota bacterium | reverse complement strand
GCCCGGCATCGGCATTTGTCATCAGGTCAACCTCGAGTTCATCGCTAAAAGCGTGTGGGAACGCAACGACGTTTATTACCCGGATACACTCGTCGGCACTGACTCGCACACCACGATGATCAACGGGCTGGGGATTGTCGGCTGGGGCGTCGGCGGGATTGAAGCTGAAGCGGCGATGCTCGGCCAGCCGGTGTATTTCCTGACCCCCGACGTAGTGGGCGTGCACCTTACCGGTAGTTTGCGCGAGGGTGTTACTGCTACTGATCTCGTTTTACGCGTGACGGAGATGTTGCGCAAAGCGAAAGTGGTTGGCAAGTTTGTCGAGTTTCATGGCGACGGCGCCAGCAGTCTGTCTGTGACTGACCGGGCCACGATTGCGAACATGTCACCCGAGTATGGCGCGACCATGGGTTTTTTCCCGGTTGATGAACAGACCTGCGTTTATCTCCAGGCGACCGGACGCACCGACGAACATGTAAACGCAGTTCGCAGTTACTACCAGGCGCAGGGGATGTTTGGCATTCCGAAGAAAGGCGAATGCGAGTACAGCGTCGTGCTTGACCTCGATCTTGGCTCCATCGTTCCGAGTGTTGCCGGTCCGAAACGCCCGCAGGATCGAATTGAGTTGTCAGACTTGAAGACGCAGTTTTGTGCGCTGCTCCTCAAGCCCGTTTCTGACGGCGGTTATGGAAAGACAGACACCGATGCCGTCGCTCGGTACTTTACGCGCATCGGAACGCTGCATCCGGCACCAACGCCATTGAAGGGCGGCGGTGAACAACGGCCGGAAACAGTGCCGGTGGCCATCGGTGGCGTCAACACTCCGCAGAACACGAGTGTTTGGACCGAGACAGAAATGGTCAATAACAGACCGACGCCCGATCGTTTGGCGGAAGTTGATCCGGAAGAGTTTCCGCACGCGGAAGTTGATCTTGGTCACGGCGATGTTTTGATCGCCGCGATCACCTCGTGTACCAACACTTCTAATCCGAGTGTGATGTTGGCGGCGGGCTTGCTCGCGAAGAAGGCAGTTGAACGGGGGTTGACGGTACGGTCCTCGGTGAAGAATTCGCTGGCGCCGGGTTCCCGCGTCGTCACCGAATATTTACAGAAGACAGGATTGCAGGAGTATCTCGATCAACTTGGCTTTAATCTCGTGGGCTACGGCTGCACCACCTGCATCGGCAACTCAGGTCCGCTCGATCCGAACATCGAACAAGTGCTCACCGACCACGACTTGATCGCGGCGAGTGTGTTATCAGGCAACCGCAATTTTGAAGCGCGCGTGCATCAGAGTATCAAGGCCAATTTCCTGATGAGTCCGCCGCTAGTGGTTGCGTTTGCGATTGCCGGCCGCATTGATATCGATTTAACGCATGAGGCGCTGGGCCGCGACAGCAACGGCAAGGACGTTTACCTGCATGAGATCTGGCCGGAAATGTCGGAGATCAACGACCTGCTAAGTACGGCGATGGATCCGGAAACTTACCGCAAGCTTTATCGCGAGTTTGAAGAGCAGAATCCTTTATGGAATGAGATTCCGACGAGCACCGGCAGCGTCTATCAGTGGGATTCGGAATCAACTTACATTCAGGAGCCTCCGTATTTCGAAAACTTCAGCAATGCGGTTGACGATTGGCATGACGTCCGCGACGCTCGACCCCTCGCGATCTTTGGTGATTCAGTCACGACGGATCACATCAGTCCGGCAGGAGCAATCAAACCCAATTCGCCTGCAGGTCTGTACCTGCAAGCTAAGGGCGTAGCTATCGAGGACTTCAACAGCTATGGCTCGCGCCGGGGCAATCACGAAATAATGGTGCGCGGAACCTTTGCGAACGTGCGCATTAAGAACCTGATGGTGCCCGGTGTTGAAGGCGGCGTTACCCTGTATCGCTCAAACGGTGGTGAAGGTGAACGCATGAGCATCTACGACGCGGCGATGAAGTATCGCGCGGAGGAGGTGCCGTTAATAGTTTTCGCCGGACAGGAATATGGGACTGGCAGCTCTCGCGATTGGGCCGCGAAAGGCACACGGCTGTTGGGCGTGAAAGCTGTGATCGCCCAGAGCTTCGAACGCATTCACCGCAGCAATCTCGTCGGTATGGGCGTGCTGCCGTGTCAGTTCAAGGAAGGTGTTAACGCGGCGTCGCTCGGCCTCGATGGCACGCAAACCTTCGATCTGCTTGGACTCGAAAACGGCGTACAACCACTTCAGGAGCTGACGCTGATTATTAAAAGAGCTTCGGGTAAGACCGAAGAAGTGCCGGTGATTCTCCGTATCGATACCCCGATCGAAGTTGACTATTACCGGCACGGCGGAATTCTTCCTTATGTCTTGAGACAACTGTTGGCCGGAACGACGGATTTCTAGCGCAACAGATGTATTGCTATGCAAAACTGATTCACCGCAAACCGCTGTTTGCGTTTTAGTCGACGAACCAAGGTTTGCCGGCGCCATAAAGGAGCAACGATGTCATCTGCACAACCAGCCGAACAAAAAACCCCGCGGAAATATCAACTGCTGATTGACGGAAAGTGGGTAGACGCAGAATCCGGCAAGACCTTCACCACCCCCAATCCGGCAACTGGCGAAACACTTGCGGAAGTAGCCGAAGCTGACAAAGCGGACGTCGACAAAGCGGTCGCCGCTGCGCGCCGCGCCTTCGAAGGTAAATGGGGAAAGATGAGCGCCCGAGATCGCGGCCGGCTGCTCTACAAATTGTCCCAGCTGATAGAGGAACACACCGAAGAGCTCGCCGCTCTTGAAACTGCCGACAACGGCAAACCGATCAAGGAATCAACCTATGTAGATCTTCCGCAAGTAGCGGAAAACTTTGAATACTTCGCCGGTTGGTGCACCAAGATTGAAGGCGAGACGATTCCCGTGCCCGGGCAGATGTTCAATTACACGCTGCGTGAGCCGGTCGGAGTTTGCGGCCAAATTATCCCCTGGAACTTTCCGCTCTTGATGGCGGCGTGGAAATTGGCGCCGGCTCTCGCGGCCGGCAACACCGTGGTGCTGAAACCTGCGGAGCAAACACCGGTCAATGCCATGGAATTGGGCAAGCTGATCCAGGAAGCCGGCTTTCCGGATGGCGTGGTGAACATTCTTCCGGGCTATGGTGAAACGGCCGGTGCGGCCCTCGCCGCCCATACCGGCATCGATAAGGTCGCGTTCACCGGATCAACCGAGGTCGGAAAGATCATCGCGCGGGCTGCCGCTGACAACCTGACGAAGGTCTCCCTCGAACTTGGAGGCAAGGCCCCCAACATCGTGTTCGCCGATGCAAACATCGAGCAGGCGGTAAACGGTGCGATGATGGGCATCTTCTTCAACCAGGGCCAGGTCTGCTGCGCCGGTTCCAGACTATTTGTTCAGGAGTCTGTTAAGGACGAATTCGTCGGACAGTTGAAAGAGAAGTCAGGGAAGATTGTGGTCGGTGACCCCATGAGCAAAGGCACGAACATGGGACCGCAGGTTTCTCGCGAACAACTCGATCGCGTGAAGGGCTACGCTGACATCGCGCGCTCTGAAGGCGCAACCGTGGTCGCTGGTGGCGAATGTCCGACGTTGGAAGGCGCCTTCCAGAACGGTTACTTCTATCAACCGACGATCTTTGCGGACGTGAAAAATCAGATGCGCATCGCCCAGGAGGAAATCTTCGGGCCCGTAGTTTCGATTATCACTTTTGAAAACGAGGCGGACCTGATCAAGCAAGCGAACGAAACGATCTACGGCCTCTCGGCCGGCATCTGGACCAGCGACATTACGCGCGCTCATCGTTTCGCGAAGGAAATCAAGGCCGGCGTAATCTGGATCAATACCTACAACATGTTCAATGCCGCCTCGCCGTTCGGCGGCTACAAGCAATCGGGTTATGGCCGCGAGATGGGCAAACATGCGCTCGAGATGTACACGAACGTGAAGAGCGTGTGGGTCGACCTGTCCGGCAAACCAATTGGCTGGTTTGGAAATTAGCCGGCTCAAAATCGCGGCCTGCCGGAAAACGGTTTCGCCGCGCGTGGCATCTGTTAAGTGCCGCAGTGTTCCCGTTCTGAAAATCTGATGCGGCGCTCTCCCTCTGGTCGCCAAGAAACGAAAAGGAGATGCGTATGCATTTAGTGAAGAAGATAGGTGCGGCATTGCTGGTCCTGACAGCGGTGCTGCTGCTGACCGCTTGTCCCAGTCAAACAACAATTTCAAAAATCAATGCTGACCCGGCGCGCTATCGCAACAAGGAAGTAGCGATCGTCGGCACCGTAAGAGACAGCTACGGCGCGCTCGGTCAGGGCGCTTATGAAATTGACGATGGCACGGGCCGGCTTTGGGTAGTTACGCGCCGCGGCGTTCCCTCTCGTGGCTCCCGTGTTGGCGCGAAGGGTCGCGTTTATAACGGCTTCAACTTTGGCGGGCGTAACTACGGCACCGTGTTGGAAGAAACTGATCGACGGTCGGACGGGAAGTAAGTCCCGAGCGGCGGTCCCAATCGTCAGCCGGGTATGACCAACGACAACGCGCAGACTCTCAACAAGCGTCCGATTGTGGATAGTCTTGACCGAGTGTTTGCGCGTTTGTATGTCGAGCTTGCCGAACTAATTCGAAGTGCTCCGGCTGACCAGCTTTACGCAGATACAGGTTCGTCCTCGTCAAGAAATTCGATTGCGTCCGGCGTGCTTCGCAGCGCCGGCGTGATCGAACAAACCTTCGGCGGCATAACCGCAAATCTTTGGGACGACCCTTTTGAATGGACGCTGCCGGAATATCTTTCAACTCCCGAAAAGCTGCTTGCCTATCTAAGCGAAGTTGAAGCCACACGCCGGCGCGCTTTCCTCAGGTTCGCCGATGACGGTTGCCTGTTGCAGCTTATCTCTACGCCTTCGGGTACGCGGCCGCTGGTCGACCTGCTGCTCGAAACGTTGACGCGAGCGGCGGCATACCATGGCGTTGCCAGTCCTCACTAAACATTCTTTCAGGGATTTCCTCCAGTGGGTTTATGATTAGCGAACAAGTCATAAGTTAGCGAGGTCTAACGAATGTATTGTCCCCAATGTGGACAGCAACAAGTTTCTGAGGTAACCAGGTTTTGTTCGCGCTGCGGCTTCCCGCTCGATGGCGCGGCAGCGGTGTTGGCATCAGGCGGAGCTCTGCCGACTGGTTATCAGCCTGGCTACCAGCAAATGTCACCTCGTAGCAAAGGCATTCGACAGGGTGCTTTGCTGATGTTGAGTACTTTGTTAATCGTGCCACTCGTGGCGATCATCGCCGTTGGCTTATTGGACCTGCATGGCGCGATTGTCGGCATCACTGCGGTCACGTGTTTCCTCGGCGGATTGCTGCGAATCTTTTATGCACTCTTGATGGAGGATGCAGTGGCGCCTCCGAACCCACCGGCGCACG
>JBKPNP010000420.1:0-9675 GCA_046732775.1 Acidobacteriota bacterium | reverse complement strand
ACGCCTTCGCTACCAGGAAAGTCGTTCCCCGATATCCGCCGATGGCAAAACAGAGCGGCGCCTTCGGAATGGTGCGGGTCTACGTCGTCGTAGAAGGCGGCAAAGTGGTGCTGGTTTCACGTTCCGAGGGACCCATCCTGCTGCGGCAGGCAGCCGAGGATGCCGCGCGACAGTGGTCATTTCAAAAAGTCTCCATCGAAGGCCGGCCAACCCGGCTGAGCGGTTACATCGACTTCAACTTCACCCTATAACGTAAAGCAAACTGTTAGTTGGCTTCTCAGCGCGCCGCAAACGAACAGTTTGCATACCCCATCCTCCTAAAGTTGACTTAAAAGTAAGGATTGGCTAAACTGCGGGCATCTAAGCGGTTTAGCAGTTTTTGGGCGACATTATATGAAGATTTCTGCACAGGAAGAATACGGCTTGCGCTGCTTGTTGCAGTTGGCGCGCGCGGACTCGCAGGGTGACTCGCTCACCCTGGGGCAGATTGCCGAGCTCGAGGGAATCTCCGTCGCCAACGCTGGAAAGTTGATGTGGATTTTGAATAAGGCCGGTTTGGTGCAATCGCAAAGAGGAATCAAGGGTGGTTACCGGCTCGCACGCCCTGCCTCAGATATTCGACTCAACCAGGTGATTAGCGTTCTCGACTCTGAGAGCGTTGAAACTCACTGCAAGAGTTACGCAGGCGTATTGGACTCATGTGTACATACGGGTGACTGCGGCATCCGTCCGGTAATCGTCGAGCTACATCAGATCGTGAATCAGGCGCTCTCTGAAATCACGCTTTCGCAATTGCTGGGTACGGAAGCCACGGTTGACGCAGTTCTGCATCGGATTCAGGGCATGAAGCACGTTCCCGCAGTCGAGCAGAGTCGCGCATAAGTTTGAAAGTTACGGATTAATAAACGATGAGCACAGCAGACCTATTAGCCACGCAGGAATATAAATACGGATTCGTTACCGACATCGAGTCCGACGTGATTCCGCGCGGCCTGAATGAAGAGACGGTGCGTGTGATTTCGGCCAAGAAGAATGAGCCGGAATGGATGCTCGAATTTCGTCTCAAAGCCTACCGGCATTGGTTGACGATGACCGAGCCGACTCACTGGCCGAACATTTCGTACCCGAAAATCGATTACCAGGACGTCATCTATTACAGCGCGCCCAAGCAAAAAGCAGTGAAGGCGAGTCTTGATGAAGTAGATCCGGAGTTGCTGCGAACGTTTGAGAAGCTCGGCATTCCTTTGACCGAACAAAAGCAACTGGCCGGCGTTGCCGTTGACGCTGTTTTCGATTCAGTTTCGGTCGCCACCACTTACAAGGAAAAACTTAAAAAGCACGGCGTTATTTTCTGTTCGTTTACTGAGGCGATTAGGGAATATCCGGAGCTCGTCAAAAAATACCTCGGTTCCGTGGTGCCAACGAACGACAATTTTTTCGCGGCGCTAAACAGCGCGGTGTTTTCTGACGGCTCGTTCTGTTTCATTCCTAAGGGCGTTCGCTGCCCGATGGAGTTGTCGACCTATTTCCGCATCAACAATTCTGAGTCGGGACAGTTTGAAAGAACGCTGATCGTTGCCGAAGAAGGATCGTACGTTTCTTATCTCGAGGGTTGTACGGCGCCGAAGTTTGATAAGAACCAGCTACACGCGGCCGTCGTCGAACTTGTCGCGCTCGATGACGCGCAAATTAAATACTCGACTGTCCAAAACTGGTATGCCGGCGACGAAGAAGGCGTTGGCGGGATTTACAACTTCGTAACCAAGCGTGGCAAGTGTGCCGGTCGTAATTCGAAGATTTCGTGGACGCAGGTAGAAACGGGGTCAGCGATTACCTGGAAATATCCTTCGTGCATTCTGCAGGGTGACAATTCGATCGGCGAATTTTATTCGGTCGCGCTCACCAATCACGCGCAGCAGGCTGATACCGGCACCAAGA
Organism: Acidobacteriota bacterium; assembly: GCA_046732775.1. GTDB lineage: Bacteria > Acidobacteriota > Blastocatellia > Pyrinomonadales > Pyrinomonadaceae > PSRF01. The sequence continues at coordinate 7,737 of JBKPNP010000420.1, read as the reverse complement.
TGATCCATCTCGGCAAGAACACGCGCTCGACAATTATTTCGAAGGGCATTGCTGCCGGTAAATCGAACAATAGCTATCGCGGACTTGTGAAAGTGATGCCGAAAGCTGAGAACGCCCGGAACTACACACAGTGTGATTCCATGCTTATCGGTTCAAACTGCGCGGCCAACACTTTTCCGTACATCGAAGTGATGAACAATACTTCGAGCGTTGAGCACGAGGCTTCAACGTCAAAGATCAGTGAAGAGCAACTGTTTTATTTGCAGCAACGCGGCATCTCGCAAGAGGACGCCGTCTCGTTGATCATCAACGGTTTTTGCAAGGATGTGTTTTTGCAGCTGCCGATGGAATTTGCCGTGGAAGCGCAACGCCTTCTCGGTATGAAGCTTGAAGGCAGCGTCGGCTAATCGAGTGACAAGTGATGAGCGACGCGTGGCGCCCGGTAGTCACCGATCAAACGCACTTGTCACTTTTCTTTAAGGAGCAATCATAAGTGTTAGAAATCAGGAATTTGCATGCGGGGATCGACGGCAATGAGATTCTTAAAGGAATCAATCTCACCGTTAACAAGGGCGAAATTCACGCCATCATGGGCCCCAACGGTTCCGGCAAGTCGACTTTGGCTAAGGTTCTCGCCGGTCATCCGGCCTATGAAGTGACTGCCGGCGAAGTGTTGTACGAAGGGAAAAATCTGCTCGACATGTCGACTGACGAACGCGCCCGCGCCGGTGTGTTTATGGCGTTTCAATATCCGATTGAAGTACCCGGAGTCTCCAACGCTCAGTTTCTGCGGCTGGCCTACAACGAGAAGCGCAAACACCTGGGCGAAGAAGAATTGGATCCGCTCGAGTTTAAGGACCTGCTGAAAGAGCGTGCGAAGGTTGTCGAGATGGATGCCAGCTTCATGACGCGCTCGGTGAACGAAGGCTTTTCGGGTGGGGAAAAGAAACGTAACGAGATTTTGCAGATGGCGGTACTCGAGCCCAAGTTGGCGGTGCTCGACGAAACCGATTCCGGTTTGGACATCGATGCGCTGCGAATTGTAGCCGGTGGCGTAAATCAGCTCCACAACCCTGAGAACGCGGTGATTCTGGTCACGCACTACCAGCGCCTGCTCGATTACATCGTGCCGCAGTTTGTTCATGTGCTTGCACATGGACGCATCGCCAAAGAGGGCGGCAAAGAGTTGGCGCTCGAGCTCGAGCAGAAGGGTTACGATTGGCTCAAGAGCGCGCCGGCTGAAACGACAGCGGAGCGAGCGGTTTAAGAAATGGTTACAGAGATAGCAAACGCAATTAGTCCGTATCGGCAGGCATTCGATAGTTTGCAGCGGAGTCAGGCGAGCGAAGCCGGCTGGGTCAGTCGTTTACGCGAAAACGCGTTCGCGCGTTTTGAGGAGCTGGGTTTTCCGACGACGAAAGACGAAGAGTGGAAGTACACGAACGTCGCGCCGCTCATCAAACAAGGATTTACTCCATCAGCATCAGCAATGGGTGAGCTGACGGAACTCGCCAGTTTGGCGGCGCCTGAAAGCAAAAACAGCCAGCTGGTTTTTGTGAACGGGAAACTGCGCGCGGACCTTTCCTCGTTAACCGATCTGCCGTCAGAAGTCGTGGCGATTGAACTGGGAGCCGCGCTGGTAGATAAACGGTTTTCCGAGATAGCCCGTGAACAGCTTGCGCGTCACGCGGATTACATTGCCAACGGTTTCACCGCGCTCAACACTGCTTTCATAAACGACGGCGCGTTCGTCTACATTCCGAAGAATGCGGCTCTCGCTGCGCCGTTGCATTTATTGTTTATCGCCGAAGGGCGCGAAAATTCATTGTTGTCGCCACGCGTTCTGGTGGTTGCGGAAGAGAACAGCAGCGCGACCTTGATTGAAAGTTACGCCGGCATTGACGACTCACGGTACTTCACGAATGCCGTTGTTGAGATTGTGCTGAAGGATGGCGCGAAGCTGGAACATTACAAAATTCAGCGGGAAGGCGCGCAGGCACTCCATGTTGCGACAACCGCGGCGGATCTCGGGGCTAACGCAAGTTACGACACGACCACCATCACCTTCGGCGCACAGCTATCGCGGCATGATATTCATGTGACCATGGATCATGAAGGCGCCGAGTGCTGGGTTGACGGTTTGTATCTGGTAACTGCCGACCAACATACCGACACGCATTCCGTTATCGACCATCGCAAACCACACTGCACCAGCCACCAGTTGTACAAGGGAATTCTCGACGGTAAGTCGCGCGCAGTTTTCAACGGCAAGATTTTTGTTCGTCACGACGCTCAGAAGACCGACGCCATGCAAACGAACAAAAACCTGCTGCTATCGAACGACGCGCGCGTAGATACCAAACCGCAACTCGAGATTTTGGCTGACGACGTTAAATGCGCACACGGCGCTGCTGTGGGACAGATTGAAGAGGACGAATTGTTTTACCTGCGGACACGCGGCATTCATCCGGATCTCGCCCGCAACCTTCTGACTTACGGATTCGCCGAAGAGGTGATCGGCAAAATAAAGATTGATTCGATTAGGGAACAGCTTGATAGCGCTGTCTTGAATCGGTTGAACGCGCGGCTGGAAGCTTAATGCGTTTGCGGAAGGAGAGTGCGTCGTCATGAAAACATTTGTTCGTGGCTGCCTACGCTCAGCGGTAGTCGCACTTGTTGCCGGCATCTTCGCTACTTCTGCCTGGTCACAAGGACTTCGCGTTCCACCGCAAACGAACACGGTCACTCTTTTCGCCGTTAACAAGTATCAATACCGCCGCGAATCATGTCTGAAATTCGGAACCACTACGCCCGCCTGCCACATGCGCTACGGCTCGTTGTACGTCGGAGACGATCTCGACTGGTTTGACACGGCTTCGGCGCCGGAAATCAGGACTGTCGTTCGTGACTTGGGCTACCTGGAATGGAGCGACAATTTCACGGTCCCGGTGGTCGCGCCCTTTCCCAAGCTCTTGCCGGGTCAGCATCGGACGGTCAGCGTCGACGCTTCGGGTGCGGACGGCGCTGACGGCGCACCAGGCTTGCCGGGTGCAGACGGCGCGGACGCTGATGGCGTTGTGCGTCCCAGATCGCGGCCTGTTGAAGTAGTCGTGCAACCGCGCCCGACGAAACCAAAGCACGACGGTAAGCCGAAGGTAGATCCAGTCTTTGCGAAAGTACTTCTTAACCACATGTACGTGGTTCACGTCGTCGACGAGGTGAATGATTTTTACGTGCTCCTGCGGGTCGAGTCAGTAGAGCGCGGGGATTCGTGCACGGTTTCCTGGAGAGTTGTTCCCAGTCCCGAAACCGATGAACGCATCGGATTGGTTGCCAGGTGATAACAGCAAACTCCATCGAAGATGTCAGCGCTGCGTTTGATGTGGAACGCATCCGCGAAGATTTTCCCGTGCTGCGGCAGATTGTAAACGGGAAACCACTCGTCTATCTCGATAACGCGGCGTCGTCCCAAGTGCCGCAGGTCGTCATCGATCGCGGCAGCATCTACCTCGAAGATGAACACTCCAATATCCATCGCGGCGTCCACTATCTAAGCCAGAAAGCGACTACCGCTTACGAAGGCGCGCGTGAGAAAGTGAAGCGCTTCATCAACGCGCGTGAAGCGAAGGAATGTATTTTTGTGCGTGGAGCGACCGAGGGCATCAACCTCGTGATGCACGGCTACGGTCGAAAGTTCATCGGCGCCGGGGACGAAATTATCATCTCGGCTATGGAGCATCACGCGAACATTGTCCCGTGGCAAATGCTTTGTGAGGAAAAAGGCGCGCGTTTGCGCGTGATTCCAATGAACGACGCGGGCGAGCTGTTGCAGGACGAGTACAACGCCCTCCTGAATGAGAAGACAAAGTTCGTCGCGTTCGCCCACGTTTCCAACGCGCTGGGTACGATTAATCCGATCAAACAGATGATCGAACAGGCGCACAAATACGGTGTGCCGGTTTTGATTGACGGTGCGCAAAGTGCGCCGCACATGGAAGTGGATGTTCAGGAACTTGATTGCGATTTTTACGCGCTTTCTGGTCACAAGATGTTTGCGCCAACCGGCAGTGGAATTGTTTACGGTAAAGCTGCGTTGCTCGAAAAAATGAATCCGTTTCAGGGCGGCGGCGATATGATCCGCAGCGTTACTTTCGAGAAAACCACTTATGCCGATCTGCCGAATAAGTTTGAAGCAGGTACGCCGGCGATCGCTTCGCAGATTGGCCTGGGCGCTGCAATTGACTACTTGAACTCGATTGATCGCAAGGAAGCAGCGGCGCATGAACACGAACTGCTGCTCTACGCGACTGCGAAGCTAAGGGCAATTGAAGGCGTGCGCGTAGTGGGAACTGCACGAGAGAAAACGAGTGTGTTGTCGTTCGTTATCGATGATATTCATCCACACGATATCGGCACCATTCTTGATCAGGAAGGTATTGCCATTCGAGCCGGTCATCATTGTGCACAGCCGGTGATGCAGCGTTTTAATATTCCAGCGACCGCGCGCGCTTCGTTCGCGTTCTACAACACCAAAGAAGAAGTGGACGTACTGGCGCGCACGATCGAGAAGGTCGTAGAAATCTTTTCCTAGTGAATAGTAAATAGTAAATAGTGAATAGTAACTGCGCTTTAATTTCCTGTTCACGATTCAATTTACGGGCACCACTTACAGTTCGCGATTAACTATTTACTATTCACCATTTAATATTCATTATTCACTATGTCTGAACTCAGCGAGCTATATCAACAGGTCATACTCGACCATAACAAAAAGCCGCGGAATTTTCGCAAGCTCGAGACGGCGAATCATTCTGCCGAAGGCTTCAATCCGCTCTGCGGCGATCAGTTGACCGTTTACCTTGATCTCGATGACGACGAGGTCAAGGAAATAAGTTTTGAAGGCTCGGGCTGCGCCATCTCCAAAGCCGCGGCCAGCATGATGACGCAGGCCGTGAAGGGCAAGAGCAAGCAGGACGCGGAAAAGCTCTTTAATGAGTTCCACCGTATGGTCACCGGCGAACTGGACGAAGAGACAACTCCAAACAAGCTCGGCAACCTGAAAATATTTTCCGGCGTACGCGAGTTTCCAGTCCGCGTTAAGTGCGCATCATTGCCATGGCACACGATGCATGCGGCGCTCAACAACGAGGCCCTGGCATCCACTGAATAAGCGATTGTCACAACTATTCTATCGAAAGGCGGCTTGACCGCCTTTTTCTCTTTGCGGATCAGCGTCAGTGAAGCTCGCGAGGACAGCGGCTGACAAAACAACGGCGCGCGGGCATAATACTTTCACCCTTCGTTGGAGCAGGACACCCCATAGTGATTATCAACGCCGTCGAGCTACGCGAGATTCGCTTACCCTTAATTCATTTCTTCGAAACAAGCTTTGGACGAACCACTGAGCGTCGCATCTTGCTGGCTAAAGTTACCGGCAACGACGGCCTCGAGGGTTGGGGCGAATGCACTGCGGGTGAAGGACCGTTTTATTGTGACGAGTGGACCGAAACAGCCTGGAAGACCATCGAGACATTTCTGGCGCCGATGATTATCGGGAAGGAAGTTCCCAGCGCTGCAGACACCTGGGAGCTAATGAGTTCCGTCCGCGGCCATCGCATGGCGAAAGCTGCGCTGGAGACAGCCTGTTGGGACCTGGAGGCAAAGCGCCTCGAGCTTCCACTCTGGAAACATCTCGGCGGCGTTCGTGACGAAATTGCCAGCGGCGTTTCCATCGGCATACAGGAAACTTTTGAGGCGCTCGTCAACAAGATCGAGGTTGAGCTCAATGCCGGTTATCAACGTATCAAGATCAAAATCAAACCCGGTTGGGACCTGGATATTGTCAGGCGTCTGCGGGAGAAGTTTCCGTCAATGCCGTTAATGGTAGACGCGAACTCGGCCTACTCGCTGGCTGACGTAGATCTATTCCGCCAAATGGATACGCATCACTTGATGATGATCGAGCAGCCGCTGGCACACAACGATATGTTCGATCACGCGGAGCTGCAAAAACAGATCAAGACGCCAATCTGTTTAGATGAGTCGATCCATTCGAGCGAAGATGCTCAACATGCGATTGCACTCGGCGGCGCGCAGATCGTCAACGTCAAGCTTGGCAGAGTCGGCGGGCACACGCAGGCAAAAAGGGTTGAAACAGTCTGTCGTGAGCGCAACGTGCCGGTGTGGTGCGGCGGCATGCTTGAGGCTGGTATTGGTCGAGCTCATAACATTGCGATGGCGACGTTAGCGGGTTTTTCTTTGCCTGGAGATGTATCGGCCAGCGCCAGATATTGGAAGGAAGACATCATCGAGCCTCCTGTGTTCGTAAGCGCGAATGGCAACATTGCCGCGCCGGACAAACCGGGTATCGGGTTCGATATCAAACTGCCTCTTATCGAAAGTCTTACGACGCGACAAAGCGTCATCAATTAACCACCACGCAGCCACCGTCACATGGAAATTTCCCCGCAACAACTTTCGGCGTTCAGCGACTACTTCATGCGCGCGCAGGACGAAATCCTCGCGTTCACGCGCGCGCTCGTTGAAATTGAATCACCCTCGGGTGATGAGGCCGGCAGTAAGCGCGTTGTTTCTTTATTGTCGAAAGCCGTAGCGGACGTCCGTTCAGTCTCCAATATCGAATCTATCGAGAACCGGAATTACGGCGCGCATTTTCGCCTGCAGGCTTTCGCCGGGACTTCGGATGTGAAGCCCGTTGTCATTGTGGGACACACAGACACCGTTCATCCGCGTGGCTCGCTGGAACAGCGACCGTGGCGCATCGAGGAAGGAAAGGCTTTTGGTCCCGGCGTTTTTGATATGAAGGCCAATTGCGCCCTCGCGATCGAAATCATTCGCGCACTATCCACACACGGCATGCAACCAATGCGACCGGTTGTTCTGCTGTTGACGTGCGACGAGGAAACCGGAAGCGCAGACGGGCGGGCGCTCGTCGAAGCCGCAGCGCGAAATGCACATGCGGTTTTGGTGCTGGAGCCGCCCGCGACTGGCGGTCGTGCAAAGACCGGGCGCAAGGGCACGGGCATGTTCTCGATCGAAGCGCGCGGGCGCGCGGCGCATGCGGGGCTGGAACCGGAGAAAGGTGCCAGTGCGATTCTCGAATTGGCTCGCCAGACCGAAAAGCTTCATTCGCTAAACGGATCGCTTGGCGGCGTGACGGTCAATGTCGGCGTATTTCAGGGCGGGACGCTCTCGAACGTAGTTGCTGCTCACGCGCGCGCCGAAGTTGATATTCGCTTCTGTACGGCTGAAGAAGGGAAGCGCATCGAAAGTGAAATCTTGAATCTTCGCCCGTTCGACGACCGCGTCGAGTTGATCGTTACGGGCGGCATCAATCGTCCGCCGCTCGAACGTGGCGACAACACCGTAGCCTTGTTCGAACAAGCGCGCGCGATTGGCGCGCAATTAGGTTTCGAGTTGGGAGAAACACAGGTTGGGGGAGCGTCGGATGGAAATTTCGCGGCTGCGGCCGGCGCGACTGTACTGGACGGACTTGGAATCGCGGGCGACGGCGCCCACGCCGTCCATGAACATATCGTCATCGCTGACATCCCGCGTCGCGGCGCTTTGCTCGCTGGCTTGATCGCCTCGCTCTGACACCGACATGAAAATCGCTACCTGGAACGTCAATTCGATCATCGCTCGCTTGCCGCACGTGTTGCGCTGGTTGCAAGCCTTCGAGCCTGACGTCTTATGCATGCAGGAGACGAAGTGTAC
>JBKPNP010000419.1:0-2469 GCA_046732775.1 Acidobacteriota bacterium | reverse complement strand
GGTGCGGTTCAAACGGCAGGTGTGCCGGACACAATCACCGTCGAAATCTCTGGTTTCCAACACACACCATTATTCGATCTGGGCGGCTTAATGAAGAGCGCAACGTTTTCATTAGGCATCGCGGTGAAGCCGAGCGTGACGATGCGTTACCTGTTAACGACGCCGCTGGTCTAGGAGGCGAAACTGATGATCCGAGTAAGAGGAAATCGAAACGATCAACGCGGCGCGACTCTCGTTGAGTTTTCAATTGCGGCTACCGTTTTTCTGACTGTGATCTTTAGCACCATCGAGTTTGGCCGTGCTCTTTGGACCCATAATGCTTTAACGGATGCGGCGCGCAGAGGTGCCCGCTATGCAGTAGTGCATTCGGCAGCAGACTCGGCAAGCGTAAAGAACGTAGTCGTCTATGGCGACCCCGCTGGCGCTGCCGGTGGCAAAACTCCAATTCTGCAAAATCTATCGACGACTAATGTGCAGGTTGACTACAGCGGATTCACACTCGATGGCGGCACCGTTCAGGTGAAGATCACCGGATACCAGTTTCAGTTCGTCGTGCCCTTCGTAAGCGCAAACATACAGATGCCGAATTACAGCACGACGCTGACGGGCGAATCCGTAGGATTGCTTCCTCCCGTTCTCCCGTAGGACTAATTCCTCGGTTCTTTAGCAAGTAAACAAACACAGGGAAAAACGATGACCCAGCCTCTTACATTGGTAGTACTCAGTACCGGACTCGACAACTTCAAGCAGATTCGCACTGCGCTATCTGCCGACAGCCGAGTGCAACTGCTGGCCGGTGGCAACGATGCCGAACAGCTTCATGAAGAGATCGTCCGTTTGAAGCCCATGGCCGCAATCATCACACTCGGTACAAATGCCGATCAGGCAGTCAAACTCATTCAGCGCCTTAATTCGGAAGCACCGAACACGGTGGTGATTTCGTCTGCGTCGGATCCTTCACCTGATCTCGTGCTGCAAAGCTTGCGCGCCGGCGCGCGTGAGTTTTTGCAACTGCCGATTCGGGAACAAGAACTGAAGACGGTGCTCGATCGCGTAGCAGAGTTTTGCGCCGGCCGAGTTGAGGCGCCGAAGAGGAAAGGGCGCGTCATCGCCGTCTTTTCCAGCAAAGGCGGATGCGGCACTTCATTCATCGCGGCCAACCTGGCTGTGGCTACCAACGCACGCACGGCACTCGTTGATCTGAATTTACAGGCAGGCGACTTACCATTGTTTCTCGGTATCGATCCCCGCTACTCCTTCGCAGACATGGCGGAGAATCGCGCGCGCCTTGACGATGCCCTGATCAAGAGCTTCGTTTCACCTTACTCGTCAAATCTCTCTTTAATCGCGGCGCCAAAAGAAGCCGACTCGGCTGACGAGGTTGAACCCGAACACGTCTTCGAAGTGTTGCAGCGTTTGCGGGAGTCGTATGAGTACGTCGTACTCGATCCGCAGCACACGTTTGACTCGATCACTCTTGCCGCGCTCGATCAGGCTGACGAAATCGTGCTCGTGTTGACGCTCGATATCCCGGCTATTCGGAGCACACAGCGCGCGCTCGAGATTTTCGATCGGCTCGGCTATCCGCGTAAGAAGATTCGCATCGTCGTGAACCGCTGGAGCAAACAGATCGATCTGGATCTTCGCCAGGTTGAGAAGTTTCTCGGCGAGCCGGTCATCGGTTTTATCCCCAGTGATTATCAAACCGCAGTGACGTCGATCAATCTCGGCCAGCCCCTGATTCAGTCAGAACCAAACTCCAAGATTGCTCAAGAGATCAAACGGATCGCGGGTGTGCTTGTCTCAGCTCCGCTGGCAGCACAGGAAGAGCCAAAACTTCGGCGCACACTTTGGAGCTCAATCTTTAAACGCACTGCTCCGCAGAACCAAATGAAACTTCAAGTCAGCGGCACTGAGTTGAGTGTGTAAAAAACAAAGATAAGGAAACAGACCTCTAGTCTGCTAACGAACAAACATGGCACTACGAGAACGATTGATCCGAGAAACAGTTGGGGGGCCCGGCGTTCAGGAAAGCGGCCAGCATTCATTCCAGGAGATGAAGTCGCGGCTCCATCGCGCGCTAATCAATCGGATGGATCTGACGAAGTTGGCGGCTCTGACGCAGGAGCAGGTGCACGCTGAAGTTTCGCGACTGGCGGAAAGCGTGCTCGCGCAGGAAGCGATGCCGCTGTCGTCGTCTGAGCGCGATCGTTTAGTCAACGACGTACAGCACGAACTGTTCGGTCTCGGCCCGTTGGAGCCGTTGCTGGCGGACCCGACTGTCTGCGACATACTCGTAAATTCGTTTGGCACGATCTACGTGGAACGGCGCGGCAAACTCGAAGTCACAAACGTCGCTTTTAAAGACGACGAACACTTGATGCGCGTGATCGAACGCATTGTGTCGTCAGTTGGGCGGCGCATCGACGAATCTTCGCCAATGGTTGACGCGCGTTTGCGCGACGGTTC
>JBKPNP010000418.1:0-7647 GCA_046732775.1 Acidobacteriota bacterium | reverse complement strand
TACATCCTGAAGACTGACGTCACGAACGCCAACACGCTTGGCGGCGGCAACATTAATCTTTGGTGGGTGCTGTTTGCGTGGTTGACGTACCCGATCGTTTTGTTCATCGTCGAATTTGCCATCATCAAGAAGGTGCCGGCCCTGATCAAAGACGGGCGGGTGTTTGCGGTGGTGATGTTTATTCTCGTCGCTATCGTTTCATGGGGCTTGGTCAAGTTCTTTGACGGCATGCTGACGGTTGGTGGGCAGAGTTACGCCAGCAACAAGAGCTACTCGATCGGCCTCGGTGGCGCTTACGGCCTGGTAATGATGCTCAACGTTTGGGGGATCATCTGGCCAAACAACAAGCGCATCCTTGCGGCCACGGCGGGCACCGGACCAGCCGCGCCGCCGGAACTCGCGCGCCAGGCGTTTATCGCGTCGCGCACTAATACCTGGTTATCGCTGCCGTTGCTCTTGTTCATGGGCACGTCACACGGCGATTGGGTGATCTTCGGGAAGTAACAACTCGTCTAGTAAGTCAGCTCGAAACGTTAAGGCAGAAGCAGCACCTTCGGGTCGGCTTCTGCCTTTCTTTTTAGACTTCTATCGGCACAGTAATTCCTCAGGGTCTTCACTTATTCGGCACACTCCGGGACTACTTTGAACGGTTCGGCGAAAGCGCCTGAACAATACTTAGCGTCTCCCCGATTCTTTCTTTCAGGAGGTGATAATGGGCACTACAACTTCTTACCAGGCGCGTGAGTTCAACCTTGGCGGCTTAAATGGAATTTCTGACGAGACTCTTGACATGCACTTCAAGCTCTATCAGGGCTACGTTAAGGAAACTAACAAGCTTACCGAAGCAATCAACAAATTCATTCAGGACGGGAATGTCGATCAGGAAGAGATGCCTGCGTATTCCGAGCTGACACGCCGGCTCGGCTTTGAGTACAACGGGATGGTCCTCCATGAGTACTATTTCGACAACCTGAAAAGCGGGGGCGGCACTGGCGATCCGGAGCGCACCGCGCGATTCGCGCAAGCCGCGGCCGATAGCTTTGGCAGTTATGACATCTGGAAAGCCGACTTCGTGGGCATCGGTAAAATGCGCGGCGTGGGCTGGGCCATCTGCTATCAAAACCCGGGGAATGGCCGTTTATCGAATCATTGGATTACGCTGCACGAAACGGGAAACGTTGCCGGTTACGATCCGGTCCTCGTGATGGACGTGTGGGAGCACGCGTACCTTTTGGACTACAAACCAGCGGAGCGCCCGAAGTATATCGAAGCGTTTTTCTCGAACATTAACTGGGCCACGGTTGAAAGTCGCTTGAAACAAGGCACCGGCGCACGGAGCGCCGGGAGCAGTAGTCAATGAGCAGTGGTCAGTGAAGATGTCCGACAAACTTCAGTTGTCGAGGGTGGTTTCTTTTCATCAACGCTAAACTGAAGTTTGTCGGACATCGTCGCGTCGCGGTACACTGCCCCAAAGTTTTCCTGTCCCAAAAAACGAACGTTCATCCTGGAGGCGCCATGGGCCGTTATAAAACTCTCCTTGTGCTAGCACTCGCATTCGCTACCGCAATCTTTTTCATTTCCTGTTCAGCCACTAGTTCAGAGAACGCCGGCACCACGGCCACCAGCACGGTCTCGCCACCGGCGAAGCAAACGCTGACAGTTGTTTCGCGGCCGCAGAAAATTTCGGACATGATGACGGCGCGCGGACAACAGGACCAGGCGACGCCAACGTTAAAGATCGTTTCGCCGGCCAAGGACGCAACCATCAACGGATCGACTGTCGAAGTAAAGCTCGATCTGGCCGGCGACCTGAAGGGCTACATGCCACACAAGGATCCAGCTACCGGCAAGGGCAATCACATCCACGTGATTCTCGACAACCAACCTTATGAAGCGTATTACGAGTTGGGCCAGCCGTTTGAGTTACGAAACGTGACGGCCGGCAAACACACTTTGCGGGTTTTCCCCTCACGTCCGTGGCACGAGGCCTTCAAGAACGACGGCGCATTTCAAATCGTTACGTTCACTGTAAATGGCGGCGGCGACGCATCGAAGCCGACTACGACCAACAGCGGCCAAACGGTGGCTAATAACAACAGCAACGCTTCGCCTTCACCGGCTCGCGAAGGCAAAGCGATGACGGCGTCCACCGCCGGCGATGTCGATGCCACCAAACCCTTGTTGACCTACAGTCGTCCTAAAGGTGAATACAAGGCCGAAGACGCCGACCCGATCATGATCGATTTCTGGTTGACGGGCGCCAAACTTCAAGGTGACGGCGGCGAATATAGGATCAGATACATCGTCGATGACGATGAACCGCGATTTATCGATAAGTGGGAGCCGATCTGGTTAAGCGGCTGGATTAACGGCAAACACACCGTGCGGCTCGAATTGTTGGATAAGGACGGCCGGCCGGTTGAAAACGGGGGTTACAATGCGACGAGTCGTGAGATAACGGTCGCGAAGTAGTTCGGCCGAGCGAAGTGGACCCCAACCGCGGAGCGTAATAGTGCGAAGACGCCAAATCGACGGTTGCCCAGTGTCTGGTGCGCTGCAAATGATCGGCGATAAGTGGACGCTGCTGATCGCGCGCGATCTCGCCGCCGGTCCGCGCCGCACCATGGAACTTCATGCAGGTCTGTTTCCGATAAGCAGCCGCACTCTCGTGGCCCGCTTGCGCGACATGGTGAAGGACAAGCTGGTAGAACGCACTGACTACGGCGGCAATCCGCAGCGTATTGAATATGAGCTTACGGAACGCGGACGCGTGCTGCTGCCGTTAGTCGACGCGTTGCGGGTTGTCGGTCAAACGCTGGATTGTAATCAGTGTGAGGACCGGAAACAGCACCTCGGGTTTTACTGCGAATCCTGCCCAAAGAATCTGCCCGTCCGCGAAGTCGACGAATACCAAAGACCAGCTCCGCTTCCCAGCCGCAGGCAAAGAGACGACTCAATTGTGTTGCTGTAGGTTGAGCGACTCAGTTCGGAATCATGCTGCCGTCGGGTTCAATGATCGCCTTGTGATCCGCGGTGATATGTTCACCTTCGATCGTCACTTCATCGCCGGCGAGAGTAGCCACCGGTAGGTGATCGAGAAATCTTTCGGCGTCAAGGGCCGCCATGCATCCGGTGCCGGCCGCTGTCACGGCCTGACGATAAGAAGAGTCCTGCACGTCGCCACAGGCAAACACACCCGGTACGTTTGTGGCAGTCGAGCGATGCGACGTCAGAATGTAGCCAACCTCATCCATGTCCAGCTGGCCTTTGAAGAGATCGGTGTTCGGTTTGTGCCCGATGGCAATGAACACACCGGCGCAAGGCAGTGTTCGTTTTTCTCCGCTCTTCAAGTTGTGCAACCGCACGCCGGTGACGCCGCTCTCCGCTTCACCGAGGATTTCTTCGACGGCTGTGTTCCAAACGAACTCTATCTTTTCGTTTTTGAACGCCTTGTCCTGCATGATTTTCGAAGCGCGCAATTTGTCGCGCCGGTGAACCAGATAAACTTTGGAAGCGTAGCGCGTGAGGAAAGTCGCCTCTTCCATTGCCGTATCGCCGCCGCCCACCACCACTAATTCTTTGTTACGAAAACCCGGCAAGGGGCCGTCACAGGTTGCGCACGCTGACACGCCGTTGCCGCCAAAGCCATTTGGCACCTTCGCTTCGCCCGGAATGTTCAGCCATTTTGCAGACGCTCCGGTCGCGATAATCAAGGTCTCGGCGTTAATTACGTAATTGCTGGTTTGCAGTCGAAACGGACGCTGGCTTAGATCCGCTTCGGTAATCCATTCTTCGAGAAATTCAGTACCGAACCGCTCTGCCTGTTTGCGAAACTCGATCATCAAGTCGGGTCCCTGAATGCCTTCGGCAAATCCCGGATAGTTCTCAACCTCAGTGGTGATCATCAACTGTCCGCCGGGCGTTGTTTGCTTTTCCGCGTCAGCCGGCGCGTCAATAAGTAATGGTTTCAAATTGGCGCGTCCCGAGTAGATCGCGGCTGTTAGACCGGCAGGCCCTGACCCAATAATTACGACTTCTCTATCGAGCGTCTGCATCGCCATGGAGTGTTACGTCCTCTTTTGTGAAGTGAAAAATTGCGACAAAATGGCCGAAAGTATAGCCTTTTCGGTTAGGCGTATAGTATAACTAGCGATAACAGAGTAGTCGAATACAGCCCACGCCCGCCGACAACGGGTACAAAGGAAAAGATTGAACGCAGGCATCGCCCCGCAGAGTATTCAGTCGATTGGAGTCATCGGCGCCGGCACCATGGGACATGGGATCGCGCAGGTGGCGGCGGCGGCCGGCTACAAGGTAACGCTGAGTGACGTCGATCGCGACTCGCTCGCACGTGGCATTCAGTCGATCGAACGTAATCTTGCCAAGGGTATTCAACTGGGCAAACTTACTGAAGACGATCGCGATTCAACTCTCCAGCATATCCGCGGCACTACCGAGCTCGAACAAGTGGCCGGTACGGACCTGATTATCGAAGCAGCTCCGGAACGATTGGAATTGAAACAGGACATCCTGCGCGAGCTCGAGCGACACGGAAAAGCTGATTTCGTTTTTGCGACCAACACTTCCTCACTTTCGATAACTGAAATCGCGAAGGCTTCTGAACGGCCAGAAAATGTCGTCGGCATGCATTTCTTCAACCCAGTCCATATCATGCGACTGGTTGAGATTGTGGTCGGAAAAGCTACCAGCAATGATACAGTGGCGCTTGTACGTGGAGTTTGCGTTAAGCTGCGAAAAGAACCGATTGTCGTGACTGATGTACCAGGCTTCGCTTCAAGCCGGCTCGGAGTCGCCCTGGGCCTCGAAGCGATGCGCATGCTCGAACAGGGCGTAGCCAGCGCGAAGGACATCGACACCGCAATGGAGTTGGGCTACAACCATCCGATGGGCCCGCTAAAACTGACCGATCACGTAGGCTTGGATATCCGACTTAATATCGCCGAGTATCTTTATCGCGAATTGGGTTCGGAAACTTTTCGTCCACCCGAGGTTTTGCGGCGACTGGTGAGCGAAGGAAAGTTAGGCAAGAAAACAGGCGAGGGTTTTTACAACTGGAACAAGGACAACCAAACCCTGGCAAGTAGCGTGTAATTTTCCGCGGCCTGCCCGTTTACCGATCTTGATGAACACACCCTATAACAACGAAGAACGGCGCTTCGCCCTGCGCATGGCTCTGAGGCTCCCAATTGTTATTTCCGGGCGTGCTGAAGACGGATCAGCCTGGAGCGAGCCCACCGAGACCGACGATATTTCCACCTCCGGAGCTCTCTTTCACCTGAATCAAAAGGTGGTGCGCGGCGAGCGATTGTATCTGCGAGCCCATCGCCCCGATGGCGCTCCTATTGAAGTAACCGCGGTGGTCATCCGCATCGCACCGGCCATTTACGGTACCGCGCGCGTCGGTGTGCAAATCGCGGAGTCTGCTGAAAACTGGCTGCGTCTCTTCGTGTCCTGGGTGGCGGACGAACAACCCGCCGCGGATGCGTCCGAAACAGACGAAGCCACTCCATCCGAATAGCTCCTGAACCCGCGCCTTTTCTCAAAGTGATTGTCTGTTCAGGCGGATCTGTGTAATTCTAGCCCTGCGGATTCTCACGGTTTCGTCAGGACATCCACACTTTCATCCGCAAGCCCCAATTAACAACTTAAGACTACCGGAGGCAAGCGATGAAGCTTTGTCCAGAATGCGATTTTATTTATGAGGACGATCAGGCAATCTGCGACATGGACGGGAAACAACTCGTTCCGCAGCTCCAGCCTACATCGGTTAGCGCGCCTGTAGCCTCCGCTCCCAAAGTCGCATCGCACGGTTCGAAGCGATGGTTTGCGTTGGCGGCGGGCCTAGCATTGCTGCTTGCAGTCATCGCGGTAGCTTATGTTAGCCAGACTGGCCAAAAGCGATCTTACGCTGCCTCATCTATTCCGTCGGTCGCGGTCGAGATAACTCCACAGCCTGTCTCCGTTCCCGCCGCGTCGCCTGCAGCTGTAGAAGGTTCTGAACCAAACAATGACAACGCCTCTGCGCGTGAAGCTTCGACGAAAATGCTCACTAACGCGGTCGCGGCGACTGCAGCTAACGCGGATCCGTCTGCGAGCGATTCCGGTCGCGTGGTTCTTCGCCTTACAAATGGCGCGGTAATTTCAGCAGATGATGCGTGGTCTGGTAAAAATGGCGTCTGGTACCGCCAGGGAGGATTAGTAACTTTCCTCAAACATAGTCAGCTCAAAGCCATCGAGCGAATTCCCGCACGCCGCACAAACACACCGGCAAACGACAAGATTGAGAAATCAAAAACGCAAACTGCGACCGCGCCGAATTCACTGCGCCTGAAGCGGCTCGAACCGGCGACACCGCAAAAACCGTCGCGCATGACTTCGTTTCTCAGAAAGACTGGCGATTTTTTAAAGAAGCCGTTTAAGCGGTGAGGGCCGCCATCGCGGCAAGCTGGCGACGGGTTATCGTCTGAGTTTGATGAGTTGACGCAGCGCCTTCGTCCAGTGCCGCCGCTCTTTTGGCGTCCGCTCGCCGTGTTCGGCCGTAATCTCTGCCAGACGCATCCACCACCGCGACGCATAAAGGTTTGAGGACGTTTGATACATTTCGTAGATACCCCTTGTTTGAACCCGCTGCTTTCCTTCTCGCTGTTTTCCGCATAGCAACTGCAATACCAGCAAGAACTATTAAATAGTTTTCGCCACCGTCGTCGTCGTCCTGTATTTGTCCGGTACGTTTTCATCTCCTTGCTGTTTGGATTCGAACGCGCTCTGAGCGACGTTGACGACACGAGTGCGTTCCGGTTATGTAGACTGCCGCTACATTCGATCAGTCTTCACGGAGGAAACGATGAAACTGCCGTCTGGGACGATGACAATTGGAGTTAGGTTGAACGCAGCTTTGTTGAGTGCCTGTCTCGCAATCGCGATCGTGCTTAACCCAGCGACAGTTTTCAGTCACTCCTCGATTGAGACGTCGCCGCAAACGAGCGCCAACCCCGCTATTGCAGAAGCCGTACAACGGAACTTCGGCAAAGGAGTCGAGGTGGTTACGTCATTCAATCCTTTTCAAGTCACCGGCGACTTCAACGGCGACCGGCTTCAAGATCTGGTCGTAGTCGTGCGGATAACGGGGCCGCTCGACCTACTGCCGAACCAAGTCAGACTTCTCAATCCGTTCGAGCGCGGCGGGTCGCTACATTTTCCCCGACCGAGCGACAGCCGGCTCGCACTCGCGATTTTGCATGACTGGAAAAACCCCGCAGCAACTGGAAGGTTTCTGCTACTCGGCGAGTCGCCGATTCTGATCTTGCAAAATGCCCGAGCCATCTCAAATCAGGAAACCGACCGCAATGGATTGCTTGGTGTTCGCAGCCGAAGCAGCAAGCGACGCGCGGCGGAACCATTCCCGCGCACTGCAAAGGGCGACATTGTTCTGCTCGGTACCGAAGTCGGTGGAGATAGTTTGCTGTACTGGAACGGCCGCACTTATTTGTGGGAAGACTCAGCCGAAGATTAACTTCCGAGGCCTCACCGGCTTCTGCAGAAACTCTTGCATCGACTCAAAAACGCACCTTTCCGCTCAACTCTGGACTCCCTCTGATCGCTGTGCAGAATGCACGGCAGATTTCT
>JBKPNP010000417.1:0-1815 GCA_046732775.1 Acidobacteriota bacterium | reverse complement strand
GCAGAACGCGTTCCTATGACTACGCGCGCCTGTCCAGTTCTGACGCGAGTCCACTCATCGAACCGCTCGCCGCGCGACAACGACGAGTGGAAAATCGCAACCTGATCGGCGAAATGCGTACGCAAGCGCCGCGAAAATACTGGCGTGAGTGCGATCTCCGGCACCAGCATCAGTGCTGACCTGCCGAGACTGAGCGCGACCCGCATTGCGCGAATGTAGACTTCGGTTTTGCCGCTGCCAGTAACCCCGTGCAAGAGGAATGCGGCGTACGCGCGCTTGCGCAGGGGTTGATCCAGTTCTGAGAGCACGCGGCTTTGGTCTTCCGTCAGTACGTAGGCTTCCGGCTCATCGCTCGACGTGTCTCCGAGCGGGTCTCGCCGCAGTCGCTCCTCATAAATCTGAACTACGTTTCGCTTTTGCAACGTGTTCACTGACGACGGACCCACGTTCGCCTTTCTGATCAACTCAGGAAACGTCAACGAATCGTGTTGTGTCAGCGCCTCAATCACGCGTGCTTGCGCTTCGGTAAACTTGCCGGCCTCGGACGCTTCAGCAGCCGCAGCCAAACGAACCCGGCGCTGATACTTTGGTTTTACAAACTCATTTCCGGCTCGCTGTCGAATCTCAATCAGGCCTTCACGCTCCAGCTCGCGGGTGAGTCTCGTGATATCCAGGCCGGGAAGCGCTTGCGAGACTTCGTGGAGCGGTGTTTCCGCTTTGAGTGCCAGCAATGTTAGTAGTCGTTGTTTGTTGCTCAGATTTTCCGGCGGAGAGTTAGCTAATTCCCGAGTGCCGTTTGCGGTGAGCGCCAGGAACTGATCGATTGTTGGACTAATGCCCGGCGGCAGTGCCGCCTTGATCACCTCTCCCCAGGCTCCGAGGTAGTAGTCGGCTACCCAGCGCGTGAGATCCAGAAGCTCCGGCGTCACCAGGGGAACCACGTCAAGGATTTCTTTCGCGTCCTTGACGGTCGACTCTTCGAGACTGGTGCCCGCTCGCAGTTCGTCGAGTAAGCCGGTGATGTATCCGGTTACGAGCTTTCGACCGAGAGGCACGACGATCCGCGATCCGGTTCGAGCTAGGTCGCGTAACGATTCAGGCAGGCGGTAGATGAACGTGGAGGCAACATGCAAGGGAACCGCGACCTCTGCATAACGAGGCGCGTTCGATTCGGTCACTGGGACAGAAGTTGTTGAATGAATATCTGGCGAATGCGCGCGCGAATCGGGGCCTTGTTCCACGCTTCAGAAGGTAGCGCGAAAAGTGAAATTGCAAAAGCGGTTGCGCCGGAGCACACGCGATCGCGCTTTCCTATTTTCTTGTAGTGTCTAAATAGTCGCGAACCTTCTTCAAGTCTTCCCAGGTCTCTTTCTTTTTCGAGGGGTCTCTGAGGAGGTAAGCGGGATGGAAAGTGGGCATAACTTTTACGCCATGGTAGTTCTGAAACTCGCCGCGCACTTTCGTTATGCCCTGTTTGATGTCCAGCAGGTTTCTCAATGCCGTGTTCCCAAGCACGACGATGACTTCGGGTTGCACGGCGGCAATTTCACGTAACAGGAAGGGCTTGCACATGGCTGCCTCCTCGGGCGTCGGCGGCCGATTGCCCGGGGGGCGACAGCGGTTTACATTGCCGATGAGTACCTCTTCGCGTTTAAGGCCGATCGCTTCAATGATTTTTGTGAGCAGCTGGCCGGCGCGTCCAACGAACGGCTTCGCTTGCGCGTCCTCATCCGCGCCAGGCGCTTCGCCCACGAACATCAAACGCGCTTTGCGATTGCCGTCTGTATGGACGATGTGCGTGCGTCGTTCGTAGAG
>JBKPNP010000416.1:0-3208 GCA_046732775.1 Acidobacteriota bacterium | reverse complement strand
GCCTAACGACTGTTTCAAAAGCGACTCGGCCATGGGCGTGACGTACTCATGCGAAAAGCGCACGTCAGCGACAGCAAACAGCGCATCGCCCGGCTTAACAGACGCGACGCCAACTTCGCCGGCGCGCACAAAGGCATGACGGGCAATGATCTTTTCCACGATCGTCATCGATCGATTTGGCTGCGTAACTGGCGTCTCGAGTGGCGGTGGCGCGACCTGGCCGGCAACCCGTGCTTTGTTGTAATTGAACAGGCCGCCGTGTTCGACGATGTCTCGGGAGATGGAATCGAGGCCTTTCGTAAACTCGCTCAGCTCAATTTCCTCGCCCGCGCGAATGCGCTCGATCAAACCGAAGTCAGTCGACGTCAGCAACCCGATGTTTTGTGAGTTTTGTCCGTAGATTTTCTCGATGCTTTTAGCAATTACCAGCTGAACACCCGCAGCTTTTTCGGCATACGGCGCCGTTTCGCGAGAAGAGCCGCAGCCTTTCGATAAGCCGGACACAACGACCGCGAAGCCGCCATTCTTAATTTCGTCTTTCTTCACCGCGGCGTCACGCATGCCGACGTAGACGTACTGGCCCAGCGTTTCGTCGTAGTAAAAACAAACCCAGCCTGGCGTAATTTCATCCGTCGATATATTGCTCATCAGAGGCAGGTCGTCGTTTAGCAGCCGGCTCGCGAGTTCGGCTTCGAGGCGCCGGCGCTCATCACCTTCGGCTTCGAGTTGTTGACGGATGAGAGCTGTGTCGTCAGTCAGGAAAAGAATGCGGCCCTGGAATTTTAAACGCTGAGGGCGCGCTGAACTATGATCGAAACTCATTAAAACTCCTCAAATAATTGCGTTGTGTGAACTGCTCATTATAACCTCGCGCGAGCAAAAGCTTCGAGTGGTGATTCATCCGGTAGTGCCCTGGTGTGGTGTTGTAACGCAAACTGTCAATTTGCGTGCGCGTTGAATGCCATTCATTCATAGCAAATTAATAGTTTGCTTTACACAATCAGCGCACTACATCATCCGGATACGGGGCCACTTTCATCCGGGGATTAAGGAGATACAAATGGCAACCAGAAAAAGCTCAAGTGTTCTCAATCGGCGCGGCGTGATAGGAATGGGCGCCCCGCCGCCGCCGCCGCCGCCACCGGCGATGCCATCAAGTTTTCCCAACGCACGATCCAGTGGCTTATTCTCCGCGCCCAAAGAAGCGCGGTTCATTGATTGGACCGTGATGAACGGCGGCATCATCGGACACTGGATTCGTGTAAGGGTATTCAAGTGCCCGGTGGGCGCCGCCAAGATTGTTATCGCCGGACCGACGGCCGTTTTTGTTGAAGCAACGTTCGCGGCGCACGACGCCGTGGCGCTAACCGGCGGCAAACCTGATCGCGGCGGCGTCTATTACGAAGTGGTAGTGGAGGATGAGGACATGAGGATGCACCCGAGTGTGCAGTTATTCCGCAAGTATCCCGCAGACGTAATCGCCGGGACGTTGATCACGCCCGGCGATTTTGGACAAACGGTCACGTAAACTAACCAACGCGTTACGGCGCGACGTAGATAAGTGTTCGATCGCGTCGGGTGGCGCCGAAGATCAAGCCGCCCAGCGCGCCAAAGCCCGCGCCAAAGATTGCTCCTACCGGCACCCAAACTTCACTGTCGTCGTGGTCTTTGGAAACACGCGTGGCGCCGATACCCGCCCCTGCGGCCGCGCCGACGCCGGTGCCGATTAGCGCCCACTTGCCCTTCGCCGCCTTACCCTTCACGTGTTGTATCTGCTGAATACTGTCGCGAGCGATGTTCACGACTTTACCGTTGCGTGAAATAGTTAAATTGCTGTC
This sequence comes from Acidobacteriota bacterium, assembly GCA_046732775.1. Classification (GTDB taxonomy): domain Bacteria; phylum Acidobacteriota; class Blastocatellia; order Pyrinomonadales; family Pyrinomonadaceae; genus PSRF01. The sequence continues at coordinate 1,370 of JBKPNP010000416.1, read as the reverse complement.
GTTGGCTTCGATCATCTTCCCTTCGATCGTTTTGCCATCTTTTTGTCTAACGATCAGACGCTCATCCACCGGCACTGATTGAACCGTTGACCAGCCGCGATTGCTTGTCTGCGCGAACGCCGTGGGCAGCGAGGCAACAAGCAGAACGGCCGTGATGAGCAGGGAGAAGAATTTTCTTTTCATACTGACTCCTAAACTGAAAAATATTTTCGTAACCGCCGACGCTTGGGCAAGCCCCGTTCCTTCAGTTGGAGCGCGAAACTACTGAGAGCGATAGATTCTCTGGCGCGTCATAACGAATGCGCCGCCGCAAACGGCTGACACTTGGTGAGGACTAATGGTAATCAGACGCTTGACGACGTTGGTTACGTTGGGATAAACAACACCGAAACAATGGCAGCACGAATGGTCCCAGTCACTACGGCACCGGAAGTTCTCGAGCGCCTCGATCGCGCCCGCAAATTCATCGATCTTTGCTACGACCTGCCGCTCGACCTCGACGAGATTTCCAGCCACGCGTGTTTCTCCCGTTATCACTTTCTTCGCCTGTTTCGACAGGCATTCAACAAGACCCCGCACCAGTATCTGACTGAACGACGCATTGAACGGGCAAAGGAATTGTTGAGCGCGAATGACCTGCGGGTAACCGACGTTTGCTTTGAAGTGGGCTTTCAAAGCCTGGGATCGTTCAGCAGTTTGTTTCACAAGTCAGTTGGTCACGCGCCCGTGACCTTTCGCGAAAAGACTCGCCAGACCCAGGCGGCCAAGCGCCAGGTGCCGGGATGCTTTCTCGTTATGTACGGACTCGAACCCGCCGTCAGCGAAAAAGCCTGAAGCCAAACTTCGTCCCTTGGGATGGTCGCAACCAGGACGGTTCCGCTCCAGTCGTTCAATTAGCAATTTTGGATAAGCGTCAATCGCGCGAATCGCTTATGCTGGGAGAAATCTCAACCAGGAGACTCCAGGATGATTCGCAAGATGTCACACGCCACGATCTTCGTTAACAATCAGGACGAAGCCCTGGCTTTTTATCGGGATAAGCTCGGCTTCAAGCTTCACACTGACGCGATGGTCGGGCCGGATTTTCGCTGGCTCACCATCACCGCACCCGACCAGCCCGATTTCGAATTGATACTGATGGAGCCAAAAGGCGGAATGCTGATGGACGATGGTACCGCTGGACAGTTGCGCGAGATCATGAACAAGGGTGTGCTGGGCGCCGGCGCGTTTCACACCGACGATTGCCGCGGCACCTACGAAGAGCTGACGAGCAAGGGCGTGCAGTTTGTATCTGCACCGGCTGAACGACCCTACGGAATTGAAGCCGTCTTTAAGGACAACTCCGGGAATTGGTTCAGTCTTACCCAGCC
>JBKPNP010000415.1:0-10070 GCA_046732775.1 Acidobacteriota bacterium | reverse complement strand
TGGATTGGCGCGACTTTTTTGAGAGCGTCAGTCTGATCGAACCACTGTTGGCTGCTGATCCGGCCGGCGCCTACGAGCATATGGAGTTTGCCACGCGCGATCGCTATCGCCATGTGATCGAACGCATCAGCAAACGCACGCGCGCGGACGAGCTGGAGGTCGCACGCACCGCCGTTGAGCTGGCCCGCGACGCACAAACGAAAAGCGCTGCGCCGGAAAGCAAATCAGCCGCCGCCGGTTATTTAAACCAACCCCGAGAAGCGCACGTTGGTTACTACCTGGTTGACGACGGACTCAAACAACTCGAAAGCAATTTTGCTTACCGTCCCAAACCCATCGAGAGGTTTCGCCGCTTTGTCCTGCGCCATGCTACCGCCGTCTATCTCGGTGCGCTCGGTGTGCTGACAGTCCTGTTCATCGCGCTGTTGTTGTTTGCGCTCGATGCCTCCGCTCGATTCCCGCTGCGCGCTTCGGCAGAGGGCTGGCTTCTAATCGTAGCGACGATGCTGCTGGGATTGATTCCCGCGCTCGACCTCGCTTTGAGCATCTTGAACTGGGACGTCACTCACATGTTTCCGCCGCGGCTCGTGCCGCGTATCGACACGTCCAGCGGCATTCCGGAAGCGGCGTGCACGATGGTGGTGGTGCCGACACTCTTCTCCGATGAAGCGCAAGTCAAGGCGTTAGTTGAACGACTCGAGGTTCATTTCCTCGCGAACCAGGATCCGAATCTGTTCTTTGCACTGCTTGGTGATTTTGCCGACGCCGATTCCGAAGCGTTGCCCGGCGACGACTCAATAGTCGAAGTTGCGCGCACTGAAATAGCCGCGCTCAACGCCCGTCACAATAGTGATGATGCGCCAAGGTTCCACCTGTTTCTGCGCCGGCGGCAATGGAACAAAGGCGAGCACCGTTGGCTTGGTTGGGAGCGCAAACGCGGAAAGCTGGAAGAATTTAACCGGCTACTGCGCGGTGCGACCGACACGAGTTTCGTCGTGCAAACTGCTGACGATTCGTTAAGGCAACGCGTTCACTATGTGATCACGCTGGACACTGATACTCAACTTCCTCGCGACGTCGCGCGTAAGTTGGTCGGCGCTGCGATCCATCCGTTGAACCGGCCCCAACTGGATCCGGCCAGCAACATGGTGACGCATGGTTACGGCATCGTTCAGCCGCGCGTCAGCATTTCGCTGGTTAGCGCCGCCCGCTCCACGTTCGCCAGAATATTCTCCGGCAACACCGGAATCGATCCTTATACGACCGCGGTTTCCGACGTTTATCAGGATCTGTTTTCCGAGGGCAGCTTTACCGGCAAGGCACTCTACGACGTCGATGCTTTTCAAACGGCACTTTCGCATCGCGTCCCCGAACAGTCCCTCCTCAGTCACGATCTATTCGAATCGTTGTTTGCACGCGCGGCACTTGCCACCGACATCGAGTTACTCGACGACTACCCGGCTTCTTACGAGGCCTACGCGAAAAGGCAACATCGCTGGACGCGTGGTGATTGGCAAATTGCGCGTTGGCTGCTGCCGACCGTGCCGAATGCCGAACGCCGTCCGACGCCAAATCCGCTGTCGCTGATATCGCGCTGGAAGATCTTCGACAACTTAAGACGAAGCCTGGTGGCGCCGTCGATGTTTCTCTGGTTGCTGGCCGCTTGGACTTTCCTGCCGGGCTCGGCATTGTTGTGGAGCCTGTTCGTGGTGATCACGATCGCGTTCCCGGTTTACCTGCACGTCACCACCAGTCTACTGATCCATCCTCGCGGCGTTCCCTGGACCAGTCATTTCTGGACGGTGTGGGGAGACGTGACCACAAACACTGCGCAGTTTGGTTTGTCGCTGCTGTTCTTACCGCATCAGGCGTATCTGATGACCGACGCGATCGTGCGCACGCTGTATCGCAAGCTTGTCTCACGGCAAAAGTTGTTGCAGTGGGTGACTGCCGCTGACGCCGAGCGAAACGCCCGCGGAGACTTATTGGCGTTCTATCGGTTGATGCTGCCGGCCGTATTGCTGGCTCTGACCGCGCTGGCACTCTCGCTAATCTTCAAACCGCAAGCGCTCGCGGTCGTGGCCGTCTTTGCGGTCGCCTGGCTGCTTTCGCCGATCGTGGCGCAAAAGATCAGTGCTATCCGTCCGGCACAACCGAAACTGCTCAGCGTTGCCGATGTCGATTTCTCACGTTTCGTCTGTCGTCGTACCTGGCGTTTCTTCGAAGCCTTTGTCGGCAGCGAAGACAATTGGATACCACCGGACAACTTTCAGGAAGACCCCTCGCCCGTGGTTGCGCATCGCACGTCGCCAACCAACATCGGTATGTTGCTGCTCGCGACCGTGTCAGCACATGACCTCGGTTATGTCGCCTCAACCGAATTGGTCGAACGCTTCGAACTAACCTTCAACACGTTGGCCAAACTAAAGACGTTTCGCGGTCACTTCCTAAACTGGTACGACACCAAAACGCTCGAGCCGCTGCAGCCCGAATATATCTCGACGGTGGACAGCGGAAACCTCGCGGGACACGCGATTGCTGTCAAACAGGCGTGCGTTGAGCTGCCTGACACCAAGCTCTTCGATCAGCGAACAATCAAGGGTCTCGCCGACACCGTCAATGCTTTGTCGCTTGAAGTCGATCGTCTGGGCACCTTCCGCCAGCGGACGTCCGTGGTTACTGTCAGCCAGTTGCGCAACGAAGTGGATGCGTGCCAGCGCATCTTGCTTTCCGCGGATCTCGATAGTCTGCCGTCGTGGTTCCTGTTGTTTGAAACGTTAAGCGACCGCGCCGCTGAGATCGAGGACATCACGAGCGCGCTCGCGCACGAGCATGGCGAGGCAAACTTCCACGAGCTGCGCTGGTGGTTGGGTGCGTTGCAACATCAGGTTAGTGCCAGCCGCCGCGACGCTGAAACACTCGCTCCCTGGGGCCGGTTGTTCGCCGAGCTGCAGATGGTGAATTCGCGCGAGCTGACCGATAACAATGAGCCCAACGATGCACTTGCGGGGTTGCTGAACAACGTTTGGACGTTTGCTGAGCTGCCTGACGTCTGCGATCGCGCGCTCATTCAACTGTCAGCGGCGCACGGCGAAATCCCGCGCACTGAAGTCACCTTCAGCAAACTCACAGCGGCGCTTGAACAGGGCGCAGTGGCTGCCGGAGATTTTCTGTCGCGCTTGAGTCGGATCGCGCAAACCTGCGATCAGCTGACCGAGCAGATGGATTTCAAGTTTTTGCTGGACCCCGAGCGCAAGGTGTTCATGATTGGTTACAACGTCACGGCGCAACGAGCAGACAATTCCTATTACGACTTGCTAGCTTCCGAAGCACGGCTCGCCAGCTTTGTCGCCATCGCTAAAGGCGACGTACCGCAGGAACACTGGTTCCGAATGGGACGTCAACTCACTTCCGTCAATGGCGGCCGCGCGCTGATTTCGTGGACCGGCACCATGTTCGAATACCTCATGCCGCTGCTGGTGATGCGCGACTATCCCAACACGCTCTTGAATGAAAGTTACCGGGCGGTGGTTAACCGGCAGATCGAGTACGGTGAAGAACGCCGCGTGCCCTGGGGGATAAGCGAATCGGCGTTCAATGTTCGCGACCTTCATCTCAACTACCAGTACGGCCCATTTGGTGTTCCCGGTCTCGGTTTGAAGCGCGGGCTCATCGAGGACCTGGTGGTATCGCCATACGCCACCATGCTCGCTTCAGAGATTAATCCCGAAGCCGCGCTGAAAAACCTGCGGCGTCTCGAGAGAGATGGCGCGCTCGGAGCCTACGGTTTCTACGAAGCCATCGATTACACACGTGAACGCGTGCCTCAGGGACAAACTCGCGTCTTGATTCGCTCGTTCATGACTCACCATCAGGGCATGAGCCTGGTCGCTCTCAATAACGCATTGAACGAAGACTGCATGGAGCGGCGTTTCCACGCGGACCCCCTGGTGCAAGCTACCGAGTTGTTGTTGCAGGAACGGATTCCAATTGGCGTGCCTGCGGCGCACCCACGCGCTGAAGAAGTTCTGATCGGACGCGTCTCCCAGGCGCCGCTGGGTTTGGTGAAACGCGTCTATCACAACGTTGATACCGAATCTCCTCGTACGCAGTTACTTTCGAACGGCACCTACAACGTGATGATCACGGCCGCAGGCGGAGGCTATTCGAATTGCGGCCCAAACGCAGTCACGCGCTGGCGTGAAGACGTGACGCGTGACAACTGGGGCACATTCATTTACCTGCGAGACGTCAGAAGCGGCGCCGTTTGGTCGGCCGGTCATCAACCCGTTCAGAAACGGCCGCAGTCGTATGAAGTTGCGTTCTCTGAGGACAAGGCTGACTTCTGGCGCAGCGACGCCGGCATCGTTACGCACCTCGAGGTGGTGGTGTCTGGCGAAGACAACGCTGAAGTGCGTCGGGTTTCGTTAACGAACAACTCCACGCGCGTGCGCGAGATCGAGTTAACGAGTTACGCCGAGGTTGTACTGAATACCCAGCAGGCCGACGTCGCGCATCCCGCGTTCAGCAATCTCTTTATCGAAACCGAATTCTTTGCCGCTGAAAACGCGATCCTTGCCCATCGCCGGCAACGCTCCAGCGATGACCTGCCCGTCTGGGGCGCGCACGTGGTAGTCGTCGAAGGGGATTTCGTCGGATCAGTTCAATACGAAACGGATCGCGGCCGCTTCCTGGGCCGCGGTCACACGGCTGCCGATCCGATCGCGGTGATGGAAGATCGGCCGCTGTCGAACACGACCGGCGCCGTGCTGGATCCCGTCTTTAGTTTGCGGCGACGCGTGCGCATTCCTCCTAATCAGACAGTGCGTTGTTCTTTCAGCACCATCGTGGCGCGTTCTCGCGAAGAAGCGATGATGCTCGCGGACAAGTATCACGATCCGAATACCTTTGAACGCGAACTGCGGCTTGCCTGGACCAAAGCCCAGGTGGAGATGACGCACCTCAACATCGACGCCGAAGAAGCGCACCTGTTTCAGCGGCTCGCCTCGCGCATTATTTATTCGGAACCTTCGCTGCGACCGCGTCCGCATGTGCTGGCAATGAATACGCTCGCCCAGTCGAGCTTGTGGGCCTACGGCATCAGCGGCGATCTGCCGATCCTCGTCGCGCGGATCGACAAGGCTGCCGATTTGCCGACGATCCGCAAAATTGTGCGCGCGCATGAGTATCTGCACTACAAGGGCCTGAATATCGACCTGGTAATTCTCAACGACAACCCGACCACGTATCTGCAAAACCTGCAGAAGGAATTGGAGACGGTGATTCGCACGAGCGGCTTGGGAATGCTTCAGGACAAGCCGGGCGGCGTGTACCTGCGACGCGCGGACCAAATGCCTGAAGCCGACCGCATCCTGTTGCACTCCGTGGCCCGCGCGGTGATCGTCTGCGATCGCGGGAACCTGGACGAACAACTCGAACGGCCGGAAGTAAGTGAAGTGCTACCGCCGGCGTTTGTTCCGCGGCTGCCGTCGCAAACCTATCCCGAGATTGCGGTGGCGCGACCCGATCTCGATTTCTTTAACGGGCTCGGCGGGTTTCATCAGGGCGGCCGCGAGTATGTGACCCTGCTCGGCGCCGAACAGTGGACGCCCGCGCCCTGGTCAAACATTATCGCGAACAGCAAGGACTTTGGTTTTCAGGTGACCGAGACAGGCGGCGGTTACACCTGGTCGGTCAATAGCCGCGAGAATCGTTTGACGCCCTGGTCCAACGATGCGATTAGCGATCCGGTCGGCGAGGTAGTTTACCTGCGCGACGAAGATACCGGGACAGTCTGGTCGGCAACGCCGCTGCCCATTCGCGAGACGGAACCTTACGTGATCAGGCACGGTCAGGGTTACACCGTTTTCGAACACATCAGTCACGGGATAACGCAGGAGCTGCTGCTGTTTGTGCCGCTGGATTCGACCGTCAAGATTTTGTTGTTGCGTCTTCGCAACCGCAGTGGACGTAAGCGCAAGTTGACCGTCACGATGTACAACGAGCTCGTGCTGGGCGTGCAACGGCCCACTTCCGCGCCTTACGTCATCACGGAAATCGACCAACCTGCAGCCACGGTTTTCGCGCACAATCCTTTCAACAATGAGTTTGCGAAGCGTGTGACGTTCGCAGCCGCGAGTGAAAAGCTGACCGGGGCCACCTGCGATCGCAAAGAATTCATTGGCCGCAACGGTTCACATAGTTCACCTGCCGCATTGCGCCGCGTCACCTTATCGGGACGCGACGGCGCCGGTCTCGATCCCTGCGCGGCGCTGCAGGTAACTATTGAACTGGCGCCGCACGAGGGGCGCGAGATCGTTTTCCTGCTGGGCGAAGCGTCGTCAAAAGAAGAGGCGCAAGCCCTCGTCACAAAATTTAAGCACCCGGCTGACGTGAATAACGTTTTCGAGGATGTGCTGACTTACTGGGACACGATTCTGAACACTGTCGAAGTGAAGACGCCGGATCCGGCGATGGACACGATGCTCAATCGCTGGTTGTTGTATCAAACGCTTGCTTGCCGCATCTGGGCGCGTTCCGCGTTCTACCAGTCGGGTGGGGCCTTCGGCTTTCGCGATCAACTGCAGGACGTGATGGCACTGGTGTACAGCAATCCGGCGATCGCGCGTGAACAGATCGTGCTGGCGGCCGCGCACCAGTTCAAGGAAGGCGACGTACAACATTGGTGGCATCCGCCGACCAGTCGAGGTGTGCGCACGCGCTTTTCGGACGACTTGCTGTGGCTTCCGTTTGTGGCGACCTTCTATGCAAACGTCACTGGTGACACGAGCGTGCTTGATGAGGTCGTGCCCTTTCTTGAACAGCCGGTGCTGAAACCGGAGGAGCACGAAGTTTACCGGCAGCCCACCGTGTCATCGGAATCGGCGTCGGTTTTTGAGCACTGCATTCGCGCGCTGGATCGCAGTTTAGTAGTCGGACAACACGGATTGCCTTTGATGGGTGGCGGCGATTGGAACGACGGCATGAACCGCGTCGGTCACGATGGCAAAGGAGAAAGTATCTGGGTTGGTTGGTTCCTTTATACGACGTTGGCGGCGTTCGCGCCCTTCTGTGACGATCGCGACGATAAGGCCGATGGCGATCGTTATCGCAGTCATCTGGAAAAATTGAAACAGGCACTCGCCGACAAGGGTTGGGACGGCGACTGGTACCGGCGCGCCTACTTCGACGATGGTACGCCGCTGGGTTCAGTGCAAAACGACGAATGCCGGATCGATTCGATTGTGCAGTCGTGGGCGGTGATATCCGGCGCGGCTGAACCCTACCGCGCACAGCGCGCGATGGCGGCGGTTGAGGAGTACTTGATCCGCCGCGGCGATGGGCTCGTGATTTTGTTTACGCCTCCGTTCGACCACGGCAAACTCGATCCCGGGTACATCAAAGGCTACGTTCCTGGCGTTCGCGAAAACGGTGGACAGTACACACATGCTGCCTTGTGGACGCTCATTGCGTTCGCGATTCTGGGCGACGGTGAGCGCGCGGGCGAACTTTTCTCGCTATTGAATCCAGTGAACCATTCTTCCACCCGTGCCGGACTGCACAAATACAAGGTTGAGCCCTACGTAGCGGTTGGCGATGTTTATGCCGTGCCGCCGCACACCGGTCGCGGCGGCTGGACGTGGTACACCGGTTCGGCCGGGTGGATGTATAGAGCTGGACTCGAATCAATCCTGGGATTCAAACTCCACGGCGACCGGCTGGAAATTGATCCATGCGTGCCGCGCTGGTGGCGAAATTTTGAGATCCGGTACCGGCGCGGGCGTACCACCTACAGAATAACGGTGGAGAACCCGGCTGCAGTGAGCCGCGGAGTGGTTTCGGTAGAAGTTGACGGCAAGCAAAGTGTGAACGAACAGATCGCACTGAGCGACGACGGCCAAACGCATGAGGTGCGCGTGGTGATGGGCGAAAAGCCTGCCGCCGCTGAAGAAGCAAATCCCGAATCGATACCGGCGCTGCGAGAGCAGCGCGAACAAGGTGGCAAGTAAAACCTCGCCGCGGCAGCGGCGAGCAGAAGGTAGCCGGACGTGAAACGTCTGGAAACGTGTGGCCTAATGTTCGGCGCGCTGGAGGCGCCGGGAATGCTTTGTGCGCACCTACAGTGCGCGAGCGAACTGAAACTTCCGTGATCCAGAGGTTTCACCTCTGGCTACCTTCTGGTGCGCATCTCCGATGCGCGAAAAAGTTGTAGTTCCCGACTGTGCAGCCAGGGATTAATCACAAATGAAATCGATTAGCCTGTTAGTCTCGATCCTGCTCGCCGGCTCGGTTGTAACCGCGCAGCAGCAGACCGCGCCCGCCACGTCCTCAGGGATGATCTTCGCAACCGTGCCGGCGAAAATTGATCGCAATGCACGCTATTTGTTTTACCTGTCCGGCTATATTGTCGAGGCCGGCAACAGACGACCGACCAGTCCAAAGTTTGGCGTCTATGAATACGACGAAATTCTTAAGACTTTTGCGCGCGAGGGCTTTGTCGTCATTAGCGAAGCTCGCGTCAAAAATCCGGAAATCGAACCCTACGCACGTCACATTACGACGCAGTTGACGCAGTTGTTGGACGCCGGAGTGCCCGCGAACCACATCACCGTGGTCGGGGCTTCGCAGGGTTCGTGGATTGAAATGCTTGCCTCAACCTATCTGCGAAATCGAGACGTCAGATTTGTTCTGATTGCCGCATGCTCAGCCGACAAGGATTTTCTCAATAGAGTGGATCTGCACGGCGCGGTGCTTTCCATTTTCGAGAAGAGCGACCTCGCGCAGTCTTGCGAACAATTTCGCGCCGACGCAACCGGAATCAGCGAATGGGGCGAGGTCGCGGTCAACACCGGATTGAAGCATGGCTTTATTTATCGCCCGATGACGGAATGGGTGGCGCCGACCATTGCGTGGGCCCGCCGTTAACACCTTACAATCCGGAACATGGACGTCGTTCCCGTAACCCTCGAAGGGCAATACGTGCGGCTTGAGCCGCTAACCATGCTGCATGCTGAACCGCTGGTTGCTGCCGCGGCTGAGGGTGAGATGTGGCGCACGACGGTTACCATCATCCCCTCGCACGATACGATCGACGAATACCTCGCCGCGGCTTTTGCGGGTCAGAAATCAGGACGTGAGCTGGCATTCGTTATTGTCAACAAAGCGTCGCAGCAGGTCGTCGGTACGACTCGTTTTTACGATATCGAACGACACGATCGCCGCGTCGCCATCGGCTATACCTGGCTGGCACAAAGCGCGCAACGGACGCCGATCAATACGGAAGCGAAGCTGTTGCTGCTCGCGCATGCGTTTGAAACGTGGCAGTGCATTCGCGTGGAATTGATAACCGACTTCTTGAATGAACAATCGCGCACGGCGATTTTGCGAATTGGCGCGAAGCAGGAAGGTGTGCTGCGCAATCACATGATCATGTCCGGCGGACGCATACGCGATTCCGTTTGCTTCAGCATCATCGATTCGGAATGGCCCGAAGTGAAAGCGCGGCTGGCTGCGAGACTCGAACGAAAGAGCTAGTAGGCTGCAAGCGAGACGCTTGCGCTGCAGTCATTCAACCCGAGTTGTACGCCGGGGCAGTAGCCCGACAGTCATGGAGGGCTACGTTGCCACTCGCGATCAGCGACACGATCTCTCAAGCAGAGTTGACCAAATCATCCGCAAGCCCCATAACTAATCAGCTCCCGCATCTCGAAGGGTAAAAATGAAAAAACAAAAAAATCTGTTGAGTCTGTGTCTTAGTGTGTTCGCAATCTTGATCTTCCTTACGGCAGCAAACCAAAAATCGTTTGCCGATGACACCACGCGGAAATTCAAGCAGGGTGAAATGGTAGAAACCGGCGGCGGAATGTTCGCGAAGATCCTACAGTGTCGCGACGCCGGCGACGCGGAAGAATGTGAAGTTCAGTATTACCGTGGCGACGACGCGGAAAGCACGCCGCGCTGGGAGACTGCTTTGTTTCTGCGCACGGCGGAAGCGCGCGTCATCGCGTCCAAGCGACGCGAGCGCGGTGAAGAACCTGCAGCAGAACCGGCCCGACCCGAAGTGGCGCCCG
>JBKPNP010000414.1:0-12434 GCA_046732775.1 Acidobacteriota bacterium | reverse complement strand
GTTCCCGGAAACTCCGCGAGATACCGCTCGAGCCACGCAACCGATTCCGCATCAAGATGGTTCGTCGGCTCGTCGAGAAGCAGCATGTCAGGCTCTTCGAGAAGTGTGCGACACAACGCAACGCGTCGCTTCTCACCACCTGAAAGATTCTCGACAGATGCATCTGCAGGAGGCAGACGCAGCGCATCCATCGCAATCTCGATCTTGCGATCGAGCTCCCACAAATTATGCGCGTCGATCTGCTCCTGAACTCTTCCCTGCTTCTCCAGCAGCTTCTCCATCTCGTCATCGCTCATCGGCTCGGCGAACTTCATCGAGATTTCTTCGAACTGCTTCAAAAGCGCGCGCTGTGATGCGACGGCCTCTTCTACATTGCCGCGCACATCCTTGGAAGAATCGAGCTCCGGTACCTGCGACAGATATCCGATGCGAGTGCCTTCGTGCGGCCACGCCTCGCCCTGAAAATCATGATCGACTCCCGCCATGATCTTGAGGATCGAAGATTTGCCGGCGCCATTGGCGCCCAGGACGCCGATCTTTGCGCCGGGGTAAAATGAAAGCCAGATGCCGCGCAGAATCTCCCGCGATGGCGGGACGACTTTGCGCAGATCCTTCATTACGTAAATGAATTGCGGTGCCACGTTTGTTCCTCTTGGTTCCTTGTCGCTGAAAACAGGTCTTAGTCATCAAAAATAGCGACTCGGAACGCGTGAGCACCCCTATCTATAGTAGTGCACGTCACCTGATCGTCAGTGTGAACACCCCTCGCTCTGGAATCCCGTTCCGCTTCGCCGGAGCAAAGGATGCCTGGCTCACGAAATCCGTGATGTCGCGCCTGGTGATGTCCGAGAAGGTCCCCCTGAACATTATCCCGATCATTTCAGCCCGTCCCATCGAGTCGATCGGGACCTGGACAATTCCGTGAGGCCGGCTTGGCGTCGGGCTGAATCTGATCATTTGGGTCGAGATCAACTGTGGCGGAGTCACAACATCACCTTTTTCTCCGACAGCCGCCGTGGGCACCGACGACTTCGGAGCAGCGTGGGCACACCCCGAAAGGAGCGCGATGATAAAAGTCCAGAAGGCAGGACGAGCACGAAACATCATTATCAAATCTTCCGAAGCGGAGGCCACTTTATTGTCGCTAATTAGTCAAACAGCGCAATGTCGTTTTTATAACAGTGAAGTGCTGGTTTTATATCAATGTCTGCTATCGGACGCTTCAGCGGCCGCAACCTTGAGTTTACGTTGCGCCGCAATCCGGTCAGGCGTCCGATTAGCATGCGCAGCATCCGATTTCTTTTCGCCATTGCCGCCGGATCTATCGTTGCGGCCGCTCCAGCTTCTGGACAAGGTCGTCCCACAAAAGGCAGTGATTTTCCTGCCGCGGAATTCGATTCGACCGACAAGACAGCGTACTACTTCTGGCAATACGACTCGTTCGCGTGGCACGCGAGCGACAAGGTCGCTGAAGATGCTCAAGCCATTGGAAAGAATGTGCTCGACCGCCTTGGCTCAGAATGGTTCTGCTTCAAGATCGGTTCGACATGGCACGCGGTGTTTGGAAGATTCCATGATTCCACCGACACGTATGACGCCGTCCTCCATTATGTATCGACTCCATCAGGAGCAATCGTTCGCACCAGCGAGCCAGTAGATACCGCGCTGGGCAATCGATTCGGCCGCGCACTCTCGATAGCACAGCGTCACGTTCCAGCGGATTTCGCTCGCGCCAACATTCGATTCAACTCATACGTCCGCGAGCGATATCATGGCGGCGTCGATGTGCTGCTCATTCCCTCATGGCAGCAGAATGGATGGATCCTGTACGGATCGGAATTTCAGTATGGGTTCGATGCGGCGGGTCGCAACGTTCGCGATTCAGTCGTCCGCCTGGGAAATATCAAAGGCGCTCGGCCCGATTCAACGGCGACGATCATGCTTGCCCACGACGAAGCACCAGGAATCCCAACCGTGGCCGAGGTGTTGTTCATTCGTCTGTACACGAAGTATTTCGCGCATGTCTATGTGCGGACGCGCGACTGGGTGAGCGAGTTATACAAGGGCCCACCTGAAATGGCGTGGTTCCACGCGCTTCGTGAGGACAGATCGCCGCAAGGACAGTGATCCCGGGTCCTGACAAATCAAAGGCGCCCTGGTCGGAGCGCCTTTGTACATCACGTGCCCTTTCGCGTTGTCGCTCAGCCGGCGAGGCCTCCCGTCTCCATGATTGTCGCGTCGCTTACTTTTGTGCGCGGAGCGAAGAATCTCTTGTCGTCGAAATGGCGGTCAGTATAGAAATCACTTCCCTGTGACACGCCCCCTGTCGCGCGAGTCCCGAAGTTCGGCAGCAGCGTCGACTCATATTCGCGCGTGATCTCCACGTGGTTGAATTCCGGCAGATTCGCCAGCTGCTTTGGCGTGAGCCCGCCGATGACCACTTCGTCCGCCGAGCTGTCGAGCTGTGCGTCTCCGATCGGTATCAGAACGTCGCGATCGTTATCGAGATTCAGCGCTTTCCTGTCCAGAGACACATCGATGTAGCGTGTACGCCGCACGTTGGTGTCGACGATCAGCTCGTGCACTTTGCCGATCTTGCTTCCGTCGGACGTCATCACGTCCCACCCTCTCGGGTCGGGAATGTTCTTCGCTATCTCGAAGTTGTCGAGATCTCCCAGAGGCTTCATCAGTCCCGTCTGACTGACGTCGCTTCCCGTGTCCTTCTGTTTTGCCATCTTCCTGCCCTCCCCACTGGTGCGAAGCTCGAGAGGATGAACCCCCATCCACTCTGCCATCGCGTCGATGCACGAGGAACAAATCGCAGCAATTCACATTCCTCAGATGAAAGGGATACGTCGCGAGTGCAGACCAGTGTGCAGAGAGGATCCCTGGATGCAATTGTGATTATGGACAGATAGTATTATTCGCTCCATAAACGTTTTTCCGGAGATGCCGGACAAGATTTAAATATTTAGTACCTATATGATACTATTCAAAATCTGCGCAGTCGCTTTGCTCGCCTTTGCCATGTTGATCCCACACATCGCAAATGCACAGCAAACACGACCCATTGTTGCAGTCTTTGCACACCCCGACGACGAGCGCATCGTTGGCCCGCTCTTGTCGAAGCTTGCGAGACAGGGACGCGAGACTCATCTCGTAATCGCAACGGATGGCGCGAAAGGCATTCGCGATTTCGCACGCATCCCCGCCGGACCTGAGCTCGCCGCCGCGCGTGTGAAGGAAGCAAATTGCGCAGCCACGCGACTCGGCGTACGAAAACTCCACTTGATCGGCCTTCCCGATGGCGGACTCGCGTCATTCGATGAGCTCGGTAAGCTGCGAACTGCGCTCATCGCAATCATCGATTCAATCAAGCCGGCAGCCATCATCACATTCGGTCCGGAAGGAGGTACTGGACATCCGGATCACCGGTTGGTTGGCGACGTCATGACTCAGATCGTGCAGAGCGACGCGCGATACTCGACCATCGATTTGTTGTACGCGTCGTTGCCGACGGAACGTCTCAAGTCAGCGCCGCGCGCGAGCCCGAGTGTCAATGGAATGGCGCAGGCGCTGCTTACTGTACGAGTGCCATTCGAACAACAGGACTTAGTTGCAGGCCGTGAGGAGTTTGCCTGTCACCGCACGCAGTATATGCCTGCAGAAATGGATTCAGTAAATGCATATCTGAGGCATTCGTGGAATGGCACTGTGTGGCTGCGTCCGTGGAATGGAACACTGCACGACTCTGAAATCTTCAAACGGTGAGCCATGGCACTTGAACCCTCTGCAAGAGTCCTCGTTACAGGCGGTGCCGGCTTCATCGGCAGCTGGCTCATCCATGAGCTGAACCAACGCAGAATCGATCGTATCGTCGTCTCCGATTTTCTCGGCTCTGACGAAAAGTGGCGCAATCTCGTACCGCTTCGCTTCGAGGACTACGTCGACGCGGGAGACCTGCTCACTCGACTGAAATCCGGAGAGCTCGGCACGTTCGACCTCGTGCTGCACATGGGTGCATGCTCATCGACCACCGAGCGTGACGCAGCATACCTCATGCGGAACAACTACGAGTTCACGCGGGATCTGGCGGAGTGGAGTCTCGGAAGCGATACGAGATTCGTATATGCGTCGTCGGCTGCGACGTACGGCGATGGCCAGAACGGAATGAACGACAGCTCCGACCTGGACTACCTCAGTGCCTTAAGACCATTGAACATGTATGGCTACTCAAAGCATCTGTTCGATCTTCACGCTGCACGCGCGGGGTGGCTCGAGAGATGTGTCGGCATCAAGTACTTCAACGTCTTTGGCCCGAATGAAGAGCACAAGGGCGACATGCGCAGCATTGTCAGCAAGGCGTACACCCAGGTTCTGGAAACGGGGGCGATTCGCCTCTTCAAGAGTTATCGCGAAGAATTTCGTGATGGTGAGCAGAAGCGGGATTTCATCTACGTCAAGGATGCAGCACGACAGACGCTGCATCTCGCCGCGAACGATGCTGCAGGTTTGTTCAACGTCGGCGCAGGACGTGCCGAGACGTGGCTCGATATGGCGAATGCGATATTCAGGGCGATGGGTCGGGAGCCGCGGATCGAATTCGTCGACATGCCCGAAGAGATCAAACGGAACTATCAGTACATGACTCTCGCCGATACATCGCGCCTGCGGGAGAGCGGGTACAATCAGCCGGTGACATCATTGTCAGACGCAGTTCACGACTACGTCTCTGGATATCTGGCGAAAAACCAAATTGCTTAGTGACATTGAATTTGACTCGCCGCGTGCTTATTGTTTCACAAGCCACATGAACAACATTTCAGCGCTTTCGCATCGCACCCATCGCCACCACAGCCTGACGGGCTGGGGCCGGGAGATCGTGCACGCATAACCGCTGATTCCTGCCCCGCGCGCTAACGCGCGCTCCAGCCCGTCCATTCCGGACGGGCTTTTTTATTTCCCCAAATTCCATGCTCAGAATCGCATTACCCAACAAGGGCCGACTATCCGAAGATGCCCGCGACCTTTTCAACCAGGCGGGACTCGACGTGCTCGTACGCGGAGACCGCGCACTCACCGCATCACTCGGCGGCGAGTTCGAGGCGATCTTCGTCCGCGCGCAGGATGTCCCCGAATTCGTCGCCGACGGCGCCGCGGATGCAGGCATTACCGGACTCGACCTGGTATCAGAATCGGGGCGCGAGCTGGAATCACTTCTCGATCTCGAATTCGGAAAATGCCGGCTAGTTGTTGCGTGCCGCGATGAAAGTCCGGTTACATCCGTTGCAGACATCAAAGCGGATTCGCGCGTAGCGACAGCCTTTCCATCAATCGCGCGCAGCTATTTCTCGAGCACAGGCGCGAATCTCCAGATAGTCCCAATCTCCGGAGCTGCGGAGATAGCGCCCCATCTTGGAATCGCTGATGTCATTCTCGACGTCACATCCACCGGCTCAACGCTTAGAACAAACGGACTCCGCGAGATCGCGACAGTCATGTCGTCGAGCGCGCAGCTCTACGCAGCGAGATGTCGCGCAACTACGTGGTCAGCGGAAAAACTCGACGCTCTGGAACAGCTTACCGGAGCGCTCGCATCAGTGATTCGCGCACGCGGCAAGCGGTACCTGATGGCCAACGTTCCGCGTGAGTCGCTTTCGAACGTGAAAGAAATTCTCCCCGGGATAAGCGGTCCAACAGTCGTGGACATTCTGAATGGCGGACGCTTCGTAGCCGTTCACTCGGTAGTCCAGGCAAGGACCGTCTACCGCACGATCGCATCATTGAAGGACTTAGGCGCTGAGGGAATCCTCGTCACGCGCATCGAGAGACTCGTTCCATGACCGCCGCAATGGCTTCATCTGTGACGCGATTTCGCTTCAAAGGTTCACTGGACGCTCTCACTCGTGAGGATCAAGGCCAGCTCTTCAATCGCTCAGTAAATACCGATTCCAGTGTACAGACAACAGTTCACTCGATCATCGAACGCGTTCGCAAGAGTGGCGATGTCGCCTTGCTCGAAATGGCGCGTGATCTAGATGGAGTAGACCTCGAAACTCTCGAAGTGCCTGAAGATGTCATAAGCAGATCCTTGTCGGCGCTGAGCACTGATTTCCAGAACGCGCTGAAACGCTCGGCACGCAACATCGAGCGCGTGCACGCAGCATCGCGACCAGAGTCAACGACCATCGAAGTAGAACCTGGAGTCACTGTAACGCGGCGACCAGATGCACTATCGCGAGTGGGTGTATATGCGCCAGGCGGAAACGCCGCATATGCGAGCAGTGTTCTCATGGCCGCGGTTCCCGCTCGCGTCGCTGGCGTGAGCGAAGTCATTCTTTGCTCACCACCATCTGATGGCGGATTGCCTGCTCGCGAAGTTCTCGCTGCTGCCGCAATCAGCGGTGTCGATCGCGTATTCGCTGTTGGAGGAGCCGGAGCCGTTGCCGCAATGGCGATCGGAACAGCGACAGTTCCGAGAGTCGACAAGATCGTCGGCCCGGGCAACGCGTATGTTGCCGAAGCAAAGATTCAGCTCACTTCCGAAGTCGCGATCGATTCACCAGCGGGGCCAAGCGAGCTCCTAATAATCGCTGATGACTCTGCTGATCCGGTGGTGATTGCGCGGGAAGTAAGTGCACAGGCAGAGCATGATATTCGCGCAGTTGTGGTCGTGATTGCCGTCGGTGAAAGCGTTGCGGAGAAAATCAGCGCTGCAGTCGATGCCGACATCGTGACCCAGCCTCGCGCCGGCACCATCAGGGAAGCGCTCGCAACAAGAGGTGGCGTGCTTTCAGCACAGTCCGTTCGTGACGCTGTCGAAGCGGCGAACAGTTTTGCTCCCGAGCACCTTCTCATCGCCACACGCGAAGGACAGGCCGTGTCGGATTCCGTACGATCCGCCGGCTCAGTGTTTCTCGCAGAAACGTCATCAGTTGCATTCGGGGATTACATCACCGGCGCAAACCACGTTCTCCCGACTGGCGGAATGGCGCGCTGCTACTCGGGTCTCTCGACACTCGACTTCGTGCGATGGACAACGATTCAATCAGTAACGCGCGCAGCAGCTCGAAGGCTCGCGGCCGATACTGCTGCGTTCGCTGAAGCCGAAGGACTGCCCGCGCACGCAAGCGCAGCGAGGGCATGGTTGTGAAATACATCGAAACCGAGCCGGGCTGCGATCTGGATCTGAGCGACAATACCAACCTCTGGGGTCCGCCGCCGTCACTACAGCGTGCGCTCAAGGCGATCGATCCGTCACGATTGAGCAAATATCCGTCGGCGTACTCCGACGAGCTCAAGCGCGCACTCGCCAATTACGTGGGCGTCGACCCATCGAGGATAGTTGTGGGATGCGGATCGGATGACGTACTCGATTCTGCGATACGGGCGCTCGCGTGTCGAGGTGACTCTCTTGTTCAACTCGATCCGACTTTCAGCATGATTCCAGTATTCGCGGGTGTCAGCGGAGTTTCTGTCATCAGGATTTCTCGCACGCTTCCAATCCTGACGTCCGCCTTTGCCAATGCATGCGCGAGCCTGACCTATTTGTGCTCGCCAAATAATCCAACCGGTGAAGTGATTTCTCCGGATGTAATCGATTCGATCGTAAAGGCGGCTCGTGGCGTTGTCATTATCGACGAGGCGTACGCCGAATTTTCCGAAGAGAATTCGCTTCGCCTGCTCGATCTTTACGACAATGTGCTCATCACGCGTACGATGTCGAAAGCGTTCGGTATTGCGGGGCTGCGTATTGGTTACGGTATTGGCTCGCCCGGAATTATCGAGCGTGTTGAAGCTGCGCGCGGACCGTACAAAGTGACAACTATCGCGGAGTGCGCTGCACTCGCTGTGCTTCGCGGCGATATGGATTGGGTGACCGAGAAAGCACGCGAAGCAGTAGAAAATCGCCGGAGATTTGCGGCTGAGCTGTGCGCAACGGGACACGCTCCTCTCGACAGCAGAGCCAACTTTGTTCTTGTCCCTGTCGAAAATTCCGAGACAGTCGAAAGCGCCATGCGTGCTCGGGGTGTTGCGGTAAGACGCTTCGATAAACTCACTTCGATCGGTGACGCAGTTCGTATCGGCATTGGACCATGGCCGATGATGGAGCGATGCCTTGATGCATTCAGGGCGGCGACATCATGAGGGCCGTGATACTCGACTATGGTGCGGGCAATCTTCACTCACTCGCGAAAGCGGTGCGATCTACAGGAGTCGAAGTGATCGTCACACCCGATCCGCCGACTGCTCTTAACGCCGATGCATTGTTTCTCCCTGGAGTCGGCGCATTTGGAAGTGCAACAGCCGCGCTTTCGCCAGACAGGGACGCAATCCGCACAGCGCTAAACAGTGGACTACCCTGCCTCGGCATCTGCCTCGGCATGCAGCTTCTCTTCGAGACCAGCGAAGAGGGCGAAGGCATTGGGCTCGAAGTGATTCCGGGATTTGTTCGCCAACTCGATGCATCACGCATTCCGCAAATAGGATGGAACACTCTCGAGAATTCGGCAGATGATCTGATTTCGACAAGCGGTCTCGAGTCAGCTTACTTCGCGAACAGCTACGTATGCGAGCCGGCTGATCGCTCCTGCGTGACTTCGTGGGCAACACACGAGTCTGACCGTTTCGCGGCATCTGTACGCGTGAACAACATCGTCGGTGTGCAGTTTCATCCCGAGAAAAGCTCAGTGGCAGGGTGCGAGCTCATTCGTGCGTTTTTGAGAGAAGCAGCGAGATGAACGTTATTCCTGCGGTTGACCTTCGTGGTGGACGATGCGTTCAGCTAGTCGGCGGCTCTTACGATCGCGAGATGGTTTCGCTCGATGATCCCGTCGCAGTAGCCAAAAGGTGGGCGGACGAGGGATTCACGATGCTTCACGTCGTCGATCTTGACGCTGCGACTGGTCGCGGATCGAATGCAGAGACAGTGGAAAGAATCATCGAGACACTCGGCACCCCGGTTCAGGTTGGCGGAGGAATTCGCACTGCAGAGCAGGTTCAAAAGCTCCTTGAAATTGGAGCGGCGCGAGTGGTTGTCGGTACTCGTGCTATCGAGGACCGGCAGTGGCTGCAACAGATCAGCGCTGCAAATCCCGGAAGAGTCGTT
Organism: Acidobacteriota bacterium; assembly: GCA_046732775.1. Taxonomy (GTDB): domain Bacteria; phylum Acidobacteriota; class Blastocatellia; order Pyrinomonadales; family Pyrinomonadaceae; genus PSRF01. The sequence continues at coordinate 3,325 of JBKPNP010000414.1, read as the reverse complement.
GTCGCAATGGATGTTCGTGACAAATCGGTAGTCACTCATGGGTGGCAGCAGAGCCGCGAGAATGACATCACCGCCGAAATCATAGCACTCAGTGACATTCCGATTGCAGGACTCCTCGTAACGGCAGTGCACCGCGAAGGACAAATGCGGGGACCCGATGTATCGCTCATTAGGGAAGTGGCAAAACTGTCGAGCTCTCCAATTCAGGCATCGGGTGGAATTCGTTCTGTCGCTGATTTGCACGATCTTCAGGAAGCAGGCGCGTCCAGCGCAATCGTCGGAATGGCTCTCTATACGGGCGCACTGAGCGCAGCTGAACTCAACGAGGTATTCATCGCATGAAGCTCGAGAGAAATACACAAGAGACTCGCATCGAGATGGAAATGACTGTCGGAGCTGGAGCATGTCAAATTCGAACAGGACTTCCTTTTCTCGATCATATGATGGCGACACTGTCTCGCTATTCGGGCCTCGACATGACACTCAAAGCCGAAGGCGATTTGAAACACCATCTCATCGAGGATGTCGCAATCGTAACCGGATTGGCATTCAGAGAAATCCTCCCTGCGACATGCGTTCGCTATGGAGAGCGCACAGTCGCGATGGACGATGCGCTTGTGCAATCGGTAGTAGATACCGGCGGCCGCTTCTATTACCGTGGAAATTTGCCGAGTGGTTTGTATGATCACTGGATGCGATCGTTCGCTGAGAATGCGCGGATGACGCTTCACATTCGCGTGCTTCGTGGCCGTGATCGCCACCACATTGTGGAAGCGGCATTCAAGTCGCTCGGCCTTGCACTGCGTGATGCTCTGAGTGAAGGCGGCGTGATATTCAGCACCAAGGGTGCAGTCGAAACGAGGCGCGGCTGATGCTGTCACGCCGTGTAATTGTCTGTCTCGATGTGGCTGACGGTCGCGTGATGAAGGGAGTTCAGTTCGAATCGTTGCGCGAGATCGGCGATCCCGCAACACTCGCTTCGCTATACGAATCCCAGGGTGCTGACGAAATCGTTTTCCTCAACATTGCCGCTCATTCGGATGGCAAAGCGCGTCTTCCAGAAATTGTGCGCCGTACTGCCGAGCAGCTCTTTATTCCATTGACAGTGGGTGGAGGAATTGGGTCGGTCGAAGACGCTGGAAGAATGCTTCGTGCCGGCGCCGACAAAGTCAGCATCAACTCGGCGATCGTAGCCAGGCCGGAGCTTATCACCGAGACGGCGCGGAAGTTCGGGTCACAATGCGTTGTTGCAAGCATCGATGCACGGCGCGAGAAAAGTGGTTGGCGCGTGTACACGCATGGTGGGCGGAATGGCACAACACTGGATGCGGTGAGGTGGGCGATGACATGCGCTGCCCTCGGCGCAGGCGAGATTCTACTTACAAGCATCGATCGTGATGGTACCCGAGACGGTTTTGATATCGCGCTGACCAAAGCCGTCGCTCAGTCAGTAAACATTCCTGTCGTAGCATCAGGCGGTGGTGGAAACAGCAAACACGTAGTCGATGTGCTCTCAGACGGCCGTGCTGATGCAGCCCTTATGGCGGGCGCATTTCATGATCGAACGTGCACGGTCGAGGAGGTAAAGGCAGCAATGTGCAAAGCCGGATTGCCCGTGAGGATGGCAGCATGATCACCATGATGGAAGCGGCCGCCGACCTCGCACGAATTACGGGTGCAAACGCATTCGGTTACTTCAAAAAGGCACTGAGTGCCGAGCTGAAGCAGGATGGGTCGCCGGTGACGGCGGCAGATCGTACATCCGAGGAGCTCGCTCGCAAATGGATCGACGAGCGTTTTCCGGGTGATGGAATTCTTGGTGAAGAGTACGGTGCAGTCAGGCCAGACGCACGCCGTCGATGGATCATCGATCCTGTCGATGGAACGAAGGCATTCATCCGCGGCGTTCCGTTTTGGGGAAGCATGATTGCTGTAGTGGAAGGTGACGATGTTCTGGCTGGAGCAGTGTCATTCCCTGCTCTTGGCGAGACACTCGTTGCAGCTCCGGGCGAAGGATGCTGGTGGAATGATTCCCGGTGCAGCGTCTCGACAGTTGGTGACATGACGATGGCGACCATTCTTACAACCGATACTGCGTTCAAGGGTGAGCCACAAAAGGCACGTGGTTGGGAAGAGTTGACGCGGATTGCGTCAATCAGTCGAACGTGGGGCGATTGCGTCGGTTATCTGCTTGTTGCGACAGGCAGAGCTGAAGTTATGGCCGACCCGATTGTATCGCCGTGGGATGTCGCAGCCGTGATGCCGGCGGTTGAAGAGGCAGGCGGAGTCTTTACGGATTGGAACGGCGAAGCAAGTGCGTTCAGGGGGAGCGCCATCGCAACTAATGCTGCACTCGCAAAAGAGTCGCGCCGAATCCTTCGTGGAATTAACGCAGAGAAGTCGGAATGAAACCTTTCGATCTGTCAAAGCTCGATTTCACGAAGAGCAACGGCCTGGTCACAGTTGTCACTCAGGACGCAATAACCGGCAGGGTCTTGATGGTTGCGCATGCAGATCGAGAAGCGCTCGAGCAGACCATTGCTACCGGTGAAATGCATTACACGTCTCGCACACGTGGTCTCTGGCACAAGGGTGCAACCAGTGGTAACACGCAGCGAGTCGTTTCAATGACATATGATTGTGATGGAGATGCGGTTCTAGCCCGGGTTATCGCAGCGGGACCTGCGTGTCATACTGGAATGGTGTCATGCTTTGAGGATCCTGATGCTGACTTCGTATCCCGGCTTGATCGAATAATTGCGTCTCGGGCAGAAACACGTACTGAAGGTGAGCAGTCGAGTTACACACAGCGTCTCCTTGCAGATAGAAATACGAGACTGAAGAAGATCGGCGAAGAGGCCGCTGAACTTGTCCTGGCTTGCAGTGATGAGGATCCGGAGTCGGCGGCTTCTGAAGGCGCCGATCTCGTCTACCACATGCTGGTCGCACTGCGAGCCCTCGGCGTTAGCTATGCAGATGTACAGGGCGTTTTAGCAATCCGGCACCGGGCCTGAATCATCATCTGGATCCTGATCTTCGAGCTCGGGAGTCTGGACCGTCTCCTCACTCTCCTCGATCGCATCGACAACTGATTCTACTTCCAGACGGACAGGCTCTGATGGATCTGTCATGCATCCATTCTAGCCTGAGCTCTTTAACACATGTTATCGTGCATGTTGCGGAGCCGTTGCCTGCGCGTTGCGCTCACGATATTCGGACGGCGTCGCGCTATTCTGGATGCGGAATGCGCGACAGAAGTGCGACACGCTGTTAAATCCGCACGCATAAGCGACTTCAGCAACACTCCCCTCACCTTCCACAAGCA
>JBKPNP010000413.1:0-4710 GCA_046732775.1 Acidobacteriota bacterium | reverse complement strand
GAGGCCGTTCGCCTGGCGCGCGACTTCGTTGTCAATTGCAGTGGCCACCTCGGGATCAACTTCTGCGAGTGATGCGTTTCTTGGATCGGTCATGTCTATCCTCTGAACTTTGTGCTTTGTACTTGTGCTTTGGTCTTAGGTCTTAGATCTTAGGTTTTTGGTCTTGGTCTATGGGTCTTAGGTCTTTCACCTACTGCGTACTGCCTACTGCTTTCCGCTCACTTCTCACCGCCCACTGCCTTCTATCTTATCGACCCGTTCCTGATGTCGTCCGCCGTCAAAAGTGGCGCCAAACCAGGCGCGGACGATCGCCGGAATCTGTCCCTCGGGTGTCGTGCGCGCGCCAATCGCCATCACATTCGCGTCGTTATGTTCTCGCGCGAGCCGCGCAGTTTCTTCTGACCAGGCAACGGCTGCACGCACGCCCGGCGTCTTGTTCGCAGTAATCGCCATACCGGTTCCGGAACCACAAACCAGCACGCCCTGATCGGCACGGCCCTGCGAAACTTCTTCAGCGACTTTGCGCGCGTAGTCGGGATAGTCAACCGAGTCTTCCGAAACGGTGCCGAGGTCGTCCACCTGCAGTCCGAGTTCGGCCAGCAACGGCTTAAGACGCTCCTTTTCCGCGTAGCCTGCGTGATCACTCGCGAGCGCAATCTTCATCATTGAAACTCCGTGAAAGTTTTGATGTTAGCAGACGCGATGTTACATCACACGATCACCGCTCGCAACGCGCAGAATATTTCGCAAGCACGCGTCACTTTTGGAGTGCCATGACTTTTGGAGTGCGGTGACCTGTCACCGCTTTGGGTTTCGGCTGCGACGTGTCGCAGCCCGGTTTATCCAGTCCTCAAGCAACGCGGCGTCAAGCGGCCGCTAAGAAAAGCGGTGACAGGTCACCGCACTCCAAAAGTAGTTGCCCGTGTCCTACATTGCGTTAAGTTTTTTGCTAAGCGAGAATGGCTGGCTGTAGTCAAAACGAAGAAAGCCAATCAAAAACTAAATGCGCTGGTCACAATATTTCATCCCCACGCTGCGTGAAGACCCCGCCGACGCCGAGGTGGTGTCTCACAAACTCTTGCTGCGCGCGGGTCTCATTCGGCAGCTGGGCGCGGGAATTTATTCTTACCTGCCGTTGGCCCAACGCGTGGCGCTTAAAGTCATGGCCATACTGCGCGAAGAGATGAATCGCATCGGCGGTCAGGAATTTTTCCTACCGGCACTGCACCCGGCGGAAATTTGGAAAGAATCCGGTCGCTGGGACGCGATCGGAGCCGACATGTTTCGTCTCAAGGACCGCAAAGATGGCGACATGTGTTTGGGGATGACGCACGAAGAAGTGTTCACGACGATCGCGCGCAACGAGCTGCGTTCATACAAACAACTGCCTCAGGTTTGGTATCAGATTCAGGTGAAGTTTCGCGACGAGCCGCGGCCGAAGTCGGGTTTCATGCGTTTGCGTACGTTCATCATGAAAGACGCCTACTCGTTTGATATCGACACCGATGGGCTCGACAAATCTTTCATCGATCAGCGTGAAGCGTACAAACGGATCTTCACGCGCTGCGGTATTCAGTTCTCAATCGTGGAAGCGTCTTCGGGTTCGATGGGCGGCTCTGAGTCGAATGAGTTTGTCGCCAAAACAGATGCCGGCGAAGACCTAATCGCCAGTTGTGCGAATTGCGGCTACGCGGCAAATCTGGAGAAAGCGACGTCGCGTTTGAGTCCGATCAAAGATTTGGCAGGCCCGGATGCTCCCGAAGAGTTTCCTACGCCCGGCGTGCGCACGATTGAAGATCTGGCACGCTTCGATGGCGGCGCAAAAGCAAGTGAGCAAATAAAGACTCTTGTGTACGTGGCGACAATCGAGAATGAGCCGCGGCCGGTGCTTGCGCTCGTGCGCGGTGATCATCAGCTGCATGAGACGAAACTAGCCGACAATCTGGCCGCGACTGCTCTGCGTGCCGCCCATCCCGCTGAAATTCGGGAGTTGCTTGGCGCTGACCCCGGCAGTCTCGGTGCAGTGGCCGCGCGCGATCGGGCCAAAGAAGCGAAGGTTGAACTGACCATCATCGCCGATCTCGCACTGCAAGGTCGCAGCAACATGACCACCGGCGCCAACAAAGACGACCATCACTTACGCGGCGTTGATATCGCGCGCGATATCCGTCCCGACAAGTGGGCGGACCTGCGTGGCGTAGGTTCAGGCGAAGGCTGTCCGCGTTGCGATCAAGGCACGCTCGAAGTGTTCAAGGCGATGGAGATTGGCCACATCTTCAAACTCGGTACGAAATACTCGGCATCCATGGGCGCTAAGGTTTTGACCGTAGACGGAAAGCCTGTGCCGATCGTCATGGGAAGTTATGGCATTGGTGTGGAACGAATAATTACTGCCGCCATCGAGCAGCACCACGACGCCGACGGCATCATCTGGCCGAAAGCGCTCGCGCCGTTTGATGTCGTAGTTACCATCACCAACACGAAGGACGAGAAGCTGCGCGAGGCTGCCGAAAAGTTGTACAAGGATTTACAGCGCGCCGGTCTCGATACTTTGCTGGACGATCGTGACGAGCGCGCGGGAGTTAAATTCAAAGACGCAGATTTGATTGGAATTCCTTACCGGATTACGCTTGGCAAGAAAGTGGCGGAAGGTGTGGTTGAACTTTTCGAGCGCGCGACGAAGACGAGTGAAGACCTCAAGCTGAGCGAGATAGTTTCGCGCGTTCAAGCAAAAGCGCTCGCTGGGTTGTAGTCCTTTGTGCCTGCTCCGTGTTCTCTGTGCCTCTGTGGTGATTATCTTTAATTCCTCGTCCACCACAGAGACACAGAGAACTCAGAGAACGCACAGAGACTTAAGATTACTAAATGAAATTTCTCTGGCTCATCCTGATTCCTCTGTTTGTCACCGGGCCAAACGTTCCAAACCTGGCAGCACAGGACCTGCTGCCCGACCTCGTACGCCGCATAAAACCGTCAGCCGTAGCCATCGAAACTTTCGACGTCCGCGGCGAGAAGCTTTCGCGCGGCAGCGGTTTCTTCATCGATGCTGACCGCGTCGTCACGAACCGCCACGTGATCGACAATGCTTACCGCGCCGAAGTTCATTCCTACACCGGCCGAGTCTATGCGGTGAAAGGCGTCACGGCAGTGGACGCTGAAGGCGACCTCGCGATATTGCGAGTTGATGCCGCAGCCGATCAGGTTCGTCCGCTTCCGCTCGATCGTACGTCGCCACAGGAAGGCGAGAGTGTGGTGGTGATTGGCAATCCGTTTGGGCTCGAGGGCAGCGTCACGAACGGCATCGTGTCCGCGGTCCGCGATATTCCGACGTTCGGCAGAATCATTCAGATAACCGCGCCGATTTCGCCCGGCTCCAGCGGTAGTCCGGTTGTGAATATGCAAGGACAGGTAATTGGCGTTGCCACGCTGCAGATAACCGGCGGACAAAGCGTCAACTTCGCGATTCCCTCAGAGCGTATTTCTCAGCTCCAGAGCGGCGCTTTGTTGTCCCTCGCGGAACTGGTCGCCGCGAGTGGTCGAAACAAGCGCGCCAAGGCCGTGCAGTCATTTCGCGATGGTCTCAGTTTTTTGTCGAAAGACGACTGCGAAAAAGCGCTGCCCTATTTCGAGAAGGCGGTGGAGTCTGACAACAACTACGCCGAGGCCTGGGCGCAGTCAGGTTTTTGTAAAGAGAAACTCGGACGCCATAGCGAAGCGATTGAAGCCTCGAAGAAAGCCGTCAACCTGCGCCCCTCGGCTGAGTCGTATTTCAACATCGGCCTGGCAAACTATTATTTGAAACAGTATCGCGAGGCCTCCGAAGCTTATCGTCAGGCGATTCGATTGGATCCATACAACGCCGCCGACGCCTATTATGCGCTCGGCCTCGTGTATCGGGATTGGAATCGGCCGGACGATGAGATTCAGGCATACAAACAAGCGATACGTCTGCGTTCGGACTACACCAGCGCTTACGAACGATTGGGGTCGCGTTACCTGAAATCGAAAAAGTATGCTGAGGCGATCGAGATCTTTAAGCAACTGGCGCTGATGAAGCCGGGCGATGCAAACGCGCCCAACAGCATGGGTGAAGCGTATCTGGAGTCGGGGAAACTTGCTGAGGCTGCTGAAGCGTTCAAGCAAGCGATTCGATTGAAGCCGGATTTCGGTAAGGCTTATTTCAACCTGGGGAAGTCGCAGCTGGCGATGGGCAATCGCGATGGCGCGTTAGAGCAGTACAACATTCTGCAGAACCTCGATCAGGATTGGGCCGAGCGACTAAACAATCTGATCAATCCATAAGCTGGGAGCGCGGGTCTCTGGGACCGCGGGCGTCCCGCCCGCAATTGAGCGCGAAGCGCGAAAAGATTTCGCTCCTGCGGAGCGTTGCGGGCGGGACGCCCGCGGTCCCAAATATCATCCAGGCCACTTGCGGTTGATTAGGCTAGCCACGAACCCCGCCCCGAATCCGTTGTCAATATTCACCACCGTCACGTTCGAAGCGCACGAGTTAAGCATCCCCAACAACGCCGCTACGCCGCCAAACGAAGCCCCATAACCAATACTCGTCGGCACCGCAATGACGGGCACTTTGACCAGGCCGCCGACCACTGAAGGCAGTGCGCCTTCCATTCCCGCGGCGACGATCGCCACACGCGCGCTCTGCAAGAGTGAGCGCTCGGCCAGCACGCGATGAATGCCGGCAACGCC
>JBKPNP010000412.1:0-1719 GCA_046732775.1 Acidobacteriota bacterium | reverse complement strand
GATAGTGCGTTGGAACTCTATCCGCGCGACTGGCCTCGAGTGCAACGCGCCATCGAAGTTTACTTTCAGACCGGCAAGGCGTTATCGAAACAGAAAACGGATCGCCCCGAGCCACAGGCGGCGGCGCGCAATCTGGATTTGATAGTGCTGAACCCTCCGCGCGCTCAGCTATATGAACGAATCAACACGCGGACTGAAGCACACTTTGCCGCCGGTCTCGTCGTTGAAGTTGAAGCACTGCTGGCCCAGGGTGTGCCAGCGGCGTCGAATGCGCTCGGCGCTCACGGTTACCGCCGCGTGCTCGAATATCTTCAGGGAAAACGTGACCTGGCAAGCGCGATCAACCAGACGAAACTTGACGTGCGACACTACGCCAAACGACAACTCACCTGGTTTCGACGTGAATCCGGCGCTGTTTGGTTCGAAGGTTTTGGCGACGACGAAGCGATCCAGAACGCAGTGCTTCAGTCGTTGCAACAATCGACTGGGCCGCTAGCGCAACAATCGCCTTGAACCGCTTACGGAGATAAAAATGTGACATACCGGCGAGATAAACCCCCTTGTCACTATTCAACCGCTGCGGTAATCTGACTTCAGCCCCCGCCTACCGTTTCGTTTCTGCAAGGTGTCACCATGTCAGACGGAAAGCCCGCGCCCCAGAATATTCAGGACGCTTTTCTTAACACCGTCCGGCGCGAAAAAACGTCGGTTACGATCTACCTCGTGAACGGCGCCAAGCTGTCGGGACGCATCCGCAGTTTCGATAAGTTTTCCATTTTGTTGGAGTCCGGTCCACACGACCAGCTGATCTTCAAACACGCGATTTCAACGATCTCCCAAAGCAGACGTTCGAGCGGCGACTTACGAAATCAAATCAATACGGACATCTCGAGCGGCGAAGGCGCCGCGCATGTCAGCCCCTCGACCAATCAAACTTTCGAGCCGCGCGACTCGCTCGAATCCTGACATTCCTTTAAACTCTGGCAGTCCAATAAGCATTACCCGGAGCGCGGGCGTCCGTCCGCCCGCAATGAGCGCGTAGCGCGAAAATAGATTTCGCACCTTACTGGTGCAGTGCGGGCGGGACGCCCGCGGTCCGAAGCGTTTCGGTGTGTAACCAGGAACCTACGTGTTAGGAACTTTCATAACCTTTGAAGGAATCGACGGCAGCGGCAAGTCGACGCAGTTGCGTCTACTGGCAAACTTTCTCAAACACGCCGGCTGCGAAGTTTTGTTGACCAGAGAACCCGGCGGAACGCCAGTGGGCACTCGTTTGCGAGCTGCGTTGCTCGACGCCCATGAGGAAGTGGATCCGTTGGCGGAGCTGCTGGTGTTCGCTGCCGATCGTGCACAGCACGTAAGGCGCGTGTTGCGACCGGCGCTGGCGACGGGCCAGGTCGTCTTCTCGGATCGATACGCGGACGCGACCGCTGCCTACCAGGGGGCCGGTCGTGGTTTTTCTCCTGAATTGATCTCAGAGATTATTCACCTGGCGACCGAAGGACTTAAGCCGGACCTGACTTTGCTTTTCGATCTTTCGGTGGGCGACTCGACGACGCGAACTCGCCGCCGCACTAACGGCACGTATCGCGCCGATCGCCTCGATTCAGAAGACGCCGAATTCCATACGCGCGTGCGCGAGGCGTATTTGCAATTGGCAGCAGCGGAGCCGGAGCGTATCAAAGTGATAAAAACCGATCAGCCGCTCGAGCTGACGCA
>JBKPNP010000411.1:0-3009 GCA_046732775.1 Acidobacteriota bacterium | reverse complement strand
CTTCACTGCGATTAAGTATCCGGTGTCGTTCGTGTTTTCCTCGAGACGTTCGTAACGAACCGGAGTAGCCTTCAGATCGATCGCGCCGTCAGGTAACTCCAGGGTGATATTAAAGCTACGATTCTCGCCGACGAGGTGATGTTCGTCTAAGGTGATCTTTGGAACAATCAGGGCCAGGCCATTCGCGCTGAGGTCGAGCGTGTGCCCGTTCATAACACTGACGCGCCGCATGCCGTTGAGATTCTTGGAAACGGACAACAACGAAAGCTTGAATGGCAAACGCGCTTCATAACGCCTGGCGCGGCGTCGATTGCCGACGTACTGGCGCATGCGGGACACGACCGCGCGAGTGAATTCCGCCATAGTTTGCCTGACACTGGCCCAATGCCGTGTCCGTCAAATTGTTTTGAGGTTGGGGGCTGAACAGAAGCTGTTCGATAGCGTCGGGCCTATTCTAGTCAGCCGGAAGTGGCAGCGCAATAAAAACCTGATTGCAGATGGATGTGGGCTAGTTTTTCGGGTTTGGACTTAACGGTTTGCCGCCGACGTCGCCACTCCTCACGCCGCTGACATCGAGGTAGTAAGAAAGTTTACCGGTACGCCCATACACTGCGGGTTCGGCAGCTGCGTTCCAGCTTTTGCCGCCATCGGGAGCGTTCACTCGAAAGCGGTAACCGGTCGAAAGCGTGGTTTCGAGATCTTTCGGCAGCAGACCAAGCGAAATCAACGTCGCCAGATCACCAAACTTTCCTTCGTGCTTTTCACTGTATAGCAGCTCGGCCAACGAGACACGCGTGAGCATTTCCTGCACCTCGTTGTGGTGGGTGATGATGCGCGCGTTGAAGAAAAACTGTTTACCCTCTTTCTTCACCAGCGCCTGGTTTTCTTTATCGCCAACGATCCACCTGCCATCCACCAACATCAGCGGCACCGGCTCGAGTGTTTCAGGTTTGTCTGCCTCCTTCACGCGAACGAAAACGGTAGCGAGGTCGCCACTGATTTGTTCACCACCGAGATCGACCTGGTCAGGAAGAATCGCGGCCATTTTCTCGAAGTCAGGCCGGAGGTCTTCAAAGTCCTGCTGCTTCAGCGGATCAATCGCGGGTCTGTAAATCGACAAAGCAAAGGCCTCGCGGAAACGTTTCTCGCGCATAGCCTTGTAAAACTCGCGCACGGTATCAGACGGCGAACGCAAGGGCGTTTGCTGAGACCTGAGCGGTATCGCCAACAGACTGGTTAACAAACCCGCGACGACGACTCTCAAAAACAAACTGCGACCGCTACCAAATCCTCGCATCCCTGATAATCCTCTTTTGAATGGGTTCTCGCTTAATCGCGAGGCGCGCCGGTATGCGCGGCGCGCCTCATCATTGTAAGTCTATAAACCGCTGGCGTCAGTATCACTCTCGTCTGATGCCGCCCGGCCTTTGCACGTATGCTTTCGGCTTCAGGAGTAATTCCCGGCCAACCAGATAGAGCAGGATGGTCAGGATCAGGAAGGGAATAATTCCCAACAGGTCAGCGTTGGGACCTTCAAAGAATGGGTTGTGGTGCGTCGCCCACTCTTCCCATCCCGTCAGTTTCGCCCGAATGCCTTCCTTCAAATTGAGAAACGCGTAAACCACTCCCGCGAGTGTCGCGCCCGCGATATATCCCGAAGCGAGCAACACCCCCGGACTCTTGTCGCCTTCGGCAGCCAACTTCTCTTCGGTCAACCCTTTGTTTTGTGGCCGGCTGCGCGTATACCGGTCGATTAACCAGCGAACCATACCGCCGACAAAAATCGGCGCCGAAGTTGAAATGGCAAGGTAGACACCCACCGCAAACGCAAGCGACGGGATGCCGCTCAGCTCAAGCACAATCGCAATCATCACTCCGAGCAAAACTAATCCCCACGGCAATTCGCGGCTGAGAATGCCCTTAATGATGTAGGACATCAAGGTCGCTTTAGGCGCGGTAAACTTCGCGACGCTTTGCCCGGTATCGGGCCGCTTGTCATAGATGCCGTTGATTCCCGGATCGGAAAGATAAACGGGCACACCCTGTTCGTTTACGAGATAGCGTCCCGCCGGGCCATAGTCTGAAACGGTTTTATGCCAAACGTGGTAGGCGGTGTTATCAGGCGTGCCTTGCGCCGTCTCGACCTTCGGTTGACCGCCGCTTAGTTCCAACTGGTCTGGAGTTGCAGCGAATCCCGATGGGAAAGTGAAGTCTTTGCTGTTGGCAACCGGGACGTAAACAGTTCCCGACTGATTGAGCTGCATCAGGATCGGCCCGAGAACCAGTGCGGACGCCAGTGCCCCGATGAGAATCGCAATCTGCTGATACTTCGGCGTCGAACCTACAAGAAATCCGGTCTTCAAGTCCTGCGACGTGGTGCCGCCGTTCGAGGCCGCAATACAAACGATGCCGCCGATAGATAGTGCTGTGACGAAGTAAGGCGGCGCTGTCCAGCCGATGATTAAGAAGGCGAGACACGTCAACAAAAGCGTCGCCACCGTCATGCCCGAGATTGGATTCGAAGACGAACCCACTTCACCGGTTAAGCGCGATGAAACTGTCACGAACAGAAATCCGAAGATAACAATCAGCAACGCGCCGAGAATGTTGAAACGAAGGTTCAACTGCGGGGCGAGCATGATTGCCAACAGCAAAGCGATGATGCCGCCAATCACCCACTTCATCGACAGGTCCTGATCCGTGCGTGGCGCATTCGCTGCTGCCGCTTTGCTTCCGCGAAGATCCGCGAGGCCACCCTTCAGTCCGCTCCAAATAACCGGTAGTGAACGGAACAGACTGATGATGCCGCCCGCAGCAACGGCGCCGGCACCGATGTAAAGAATGTAGCCTTTCTGGACCTGCGCGACCGTCATGTCTTTGATCAGGTGCGTGGTCTCCGGAGCGAGGGGCACCATCCAGCCGCCGCCGAAATATTTAATGGCCGGAATCAGCACGAGGTAAGACAACACGCCGCCGGCAAACATGATCGACGCGATGCGTGGTCCGATG
>JBKPNP010000410.1:0-2313 GCA_046732775.1 Acidobacteriota bacterium | reverse complement strand
TAACGCGTGACGTTTTCAAAATCTATCGCGCGCTGGAAAGCGTCGAGGTCGCGATGCCTGCGTATCTGGGTTCTGGTCGACCGATTAGTGGCATCGTTTCCGGGCCAGGTATGAAAGCGACTCCGCGTGAAGGTTCAACTGCGATCTGGGATGCAATAGCGGTCACGTCCAGCGAAGTATTGGCGCGGAACGCCGAATTAAGTTCACCAAATCAACGGCCGGAAGCAGCTCGGCGTGATGCTAAACAGGGCCCGACTCAAAGGCGACGTGCGATCATTCTGCTCACTGACGGTCAGGATACCAGCAGCCGTCTGACACGCGATGAGGCGATCAAACGCGCGCTCGACGCAGAAACGGTTATCTATGCAATTGGTATTGGGGACAACAAGTACGACGGGATCGATCACGGTGCGGTGAACGCGGTGGCGTCGGGCACTGGCGGACGGGCATTCTTCCCCAAACGAGAAACTGATTTACGCGCCGCCTTTGCCGAAATTGAGCAGGAGCTCCGTTCACAATACTTGATCGCTTATTCCTCGACCAACAAGAATCGCGACGGCGGCTATCGCGAAATGCATATTGAGATCACGAATCCTATCCTGCAAAAGGAACAGTTGAAGCTGCGGCACCGGCCAGGCTACTACGCGAAACCAACCGGCAAGGGGCAGTAGCCCTCCATGACAGTCGGACTACCGCCGCGTCGACAGCGCATCACCTATCGGGGCTACTGCGTTGGATTTGGAACCACCACGCGTTTTGATTTTTTCCCGCGCTTCTTCTTCGCACGACGGACGCGCATTGGCGTTGATGTCGTAACCGCCGTTGCGGGAGCAGCAGTCGCGTTCGCACTTACGTCTGCAACACTCTCGGCCGGAGGCGCGGCACTCTGCCGGTACGCTTCTGCATCAGCACGGGCGATGGCCTGCTCCAAACGAGTGTGACTCGTGGATAAGAGATCGAGTTGAGCACGCAGACCGTTTCGTTCAATCTCGAGCTCGCGGCGTCGTTGTGCTCGAAGTTCTTCCGGGTGGGTACTGCCAACGCCGGCGAATGCCTTTTCTATGTTTTCCGGTTTCAGTTTTTCGTCGACTTCCTGCAAACGGGTTTGCAGATTGCTCTGTTTAGTTTCAACTTCAAGCAATTGCGCCCGCAGCGTTTCGGCGTTGGCCTGAGCAGCGCTCTGGCTTTGAGAAATCGCTGCAGGCATAAGCTCGCTGAAAAGGAAGACGGCGCAAATTAATAGCGGCGTTAACTTTCGCATGAACGAATCTTAATATGAACACACTGCTTCGTGTGGGTAGGTAACAAAAATAGAAGAGAAATTTTTGGAGCGCGGGCGGTCCCAATTAAGAGCGTTCGAGTGCGGCGCGGTCCCAGCCGGCGAGATCAGCTCCCGCTTCGTAAGTCGTCTGGCAAAAGTCCATGAGCGCGTGTTCAGGCGAAGGCGACTGCCGCACATCGTCATACAACAGGAAGAATTCCTTCATCTCGGTGCTGTAGAAAGTTTGCGCCGGGCGAATCCTTCCTTCAGACACCGTTTCTGCCAAACCGGCCGGTTCCGGTGTGGTGTAGGAATAGAACGCCGCTTCCATGTCCTTGTTTCCCGGCCACCAACCGTGACTGATTACCTCGTGTGAGTAAGCCTCGCGTGTGATCAGGTCCGCGCCCTCGCGCGGCGGCGCCGGTCGACCTGAAAATCGCGTCACTGCCAGATCGAAACTGCCCCAGAAGAAATGCACCGGGCTGACTTTGCCGACGAAGCGCGCGCGAAACTCTTTCAGCACGTCGTCCATTGCCACGAGCGCGCGCCAAAAACGATTGGCGTATTCAGCGTCGTAGGAAGCGTGAGTGGTGTCCTCTTCGAATGGAATCGGATCGGGCACTTCAACCGGAGTAGTCCAGATTTGCAGTTCAATCTTCAGGTCACGAAGTGCCGCCATCACCTCGGCATAAAAGTCTGCGACCGACTGCGGCCGAAGAGGCAGCGTCGTGCTGGCGCCGTCACTACACTTGATCAGCAGCTGGTGATCGATGAAGTCGAACTCGATTTCAAAAATGCGATCCTCGTAAGGCATCACTGAGGTAGTCAGGCCGCGGGCGGAGATGTAAAGCGGCACGTTCCACCAGTGATTTACGAGCGGAGTTTGCTTCAGGCGAATCTTGCCGACCACCTGCGTCCACATGTGAAGGGTCCCGAGCGTGTCTTGCCATTCGGCGTATTTCAATTCCGGCCAGTTGTTCATAGGTGAGGGAATAGTGAATCGTAAATCGTGAATAGTAAAGGGAGAGTGATAGTAAATCGGGAATAGTAAA
>JBKPNP010000409.1:0-1165 GCA_046732775.1 Acidobacteriota bacterium | reverse complement strand
TCAACGGTACAGGTTTCAGTCCCTTTACCGCTGAACGGGTTACTGTTGAGATTGGTCGCGAGACGACACTCAATTCTGAACTGTCCATCGGCCCGATCTCCGGCAACACGGTAGAAGTCACTTCGGAGGCGCCGGTCATCAACACTTCGCAGCAGGACTTCTCCAGCAACATCAACCAGACTTCAATCAGCGAACTGCCAATCAACGGCCGCCGCTGGTCTAACTTCGCTTTGCTTACGCCGGGCGCAGTTCCCGACGGTACGTTCGGGTTGATCAGCTTCCGTGGTATTTCCGGTTTGCTCAACAACAACACGATCGACGGCGGTGACAACAACCAGGCGTTCTTCGCGGAAGAGCGTGGCCGTACCCGCATCAGCTACTCGGTAAGCCAGTCGGCTATCCGCGAGTTTCAGGTCAACACCTCGAGCTACTCAGCGGAGTATGGCCGTTCGGCCGGCGGCGTCGTTAACGCCGTAACCAAGAGCGGCACCAACGAGTTTCACGGCGACGCTTTCTACTATCAGCGCAACAATAAATGGGGCGCGCGCAATCCGCTGGCAACTAAAACTGAATTGGTAAACGGAGTGTTTACGCCTGTCGGTTTCAAGCCGGAAGATGTCCGTCACCAGTTTGGCGGAACGATCGGTGGCCCGATCGTGAAGGACAAAGCGTTCTTTTTCTTCAGCTACGACGAGCAGCGTCGCAACTTCCCGGGCTTGTCGATTTTTTCGAGCCCGAGTTTCCTGAACTTGCCAACCGCAACTCGCACGGGTCTGGTGGCGCGTGGTCTGACCACCGCACAAATCGACAATACTTTGTCGTTTCTTAACAGCCTGTCCGGCGACCTTCCTCGTACCGGTAATCAGCGCTTGTTCCTGCCGAAAGTTGACTGGAATTTGAACTCCAAGAACACGCTGACTGGAACCTACAATCGGCTGCGTTGGGTATCGCCTGCAGGCGTTCAGACGCAGGCGACCAACACGCGTGCGCGCGATAACTTCGGTGACGACGGTGTAAACATCGATTCACTTAACCTGCGTCTCGCGTCGACCATCTCGAACACACTGATCAATGAAGCGCGCTTCCAGTGGGGCCGCGACAACGAATTTCAAATCAGCCAGCCACCACTTCCCGGTGAACCAACCAACGCCGTTGGCGGACGTTC
>JBKPNP010000408.1:0-2424 GCA_046732775.1 Acidobacteriota bacterium | reverse complement strand
GTCACGTATTCATGGTTACGCTCTCAACGTGGCAGAACCGGGAGCGATAGCGACCGGGTCGCGTCGCCTGAGTCAACCGTCACTACTGAAACGTCGGCCTCAGCCTCGGTTGTCGTTCCAACACTCTGCCGATCAATCGGTGCGTCAGCTCAGCCAACTCGCGCTGAATACTTTCCGGAGCGTTCCTCGCCTCCTGAGCGAACACATAAGGCGCGAGACGCTGCGTAGCGCGCAACTGCGTCTGTAAATTTCGCGATAGCGCACTGCCCGCTCCATGGCTGCAACTGCGACAACGAAAAACGAGGTCTGTATTAACGAACGTCACTTCTGTTTCGTCAAAAACGCGGTGACATTCTCCGCAGCGCCTGATGTCAGGCAGGTAGCCCTCGAGTTTTAGCAACCAGATTTCGAAGTACCTCAAGATTAGCTGCAGGTCGCGCTGTGATTCGCAAATCGCGTCCAAACACGCTTTCACCATCCGAAAGAGGCGCTCGTTCGCTTCGTGCGGTGGTGAAAACTCAATCACGAGGTCGCCCATGTAGGCCAAGCCGGTCAGGGTTTCGGCGTTACCCGAGATGTCAAAGTGTGACTTAACGATCTCGGCCTGGCTCAGTCCGACGAGTTCCTGATTCTCTTTCTGGTAGTAAGTGATTTTAGCGACGGTGAAGGGTTCGAGCGCCGCGCCGTACTTGCTTTTCAGTTTGCGACAGCCTTTGGCGACCGCGCGAACGAGTCCGGCTTTGTGAGTCAAACAAACTACGATCTTGTCAGCTTCACCGAAGTTGTAGGTGCGCAACACGAGCGCTTCTGTTTCGACGATTGCCATTCACGATTGCATCCGGATCATAACGGGATGAAGTAAAGCACCCACGCGAGCACCAGGCCGATTACCATAAACTCGGCGAAAACCTTAACGCCATACATTAAGCGTTCATGGTTTGAATCTTTAGCGACGGCTCCAAACACGACGGCGGCAAGTGCGGCAAACGCGGTCATCACTAAAAAGTGCCTCATGATTTCCTCCCGGCCGCGATATCGAAAGCGTCAAGCATTGAAAGATAGTTAAGCAGTCCGGCCACGAGGAGAAAAGTCCAGCCGTATTCGAATGTTGCGAGTGCCGCTTGCTCGGGGGTTTGCGCAAACCCGCTCCCTGATACCCAACATGAAATGTAGAGCAGCCCCGTACCGAGATCGCCAATCATCGGCGCAACCTGCAACAGCGATGAAAGGCCCTGCTCGGCGCCGGAGAACTTGAATAGATGACCGCCCATCATGAAGCCGAGAATGAAACAAGCCCAGACCGCACCGCCCAAAATCAGAGCGCGCACCCATTTTCCCTGAAGCACGTGCCCCAGCCCGGGCACGAGCCACGCGGCGATTCCCATCAGCCACGCTTTGGCCGGAGCATTTTCATTTAAGATCTTGTCAGCCAATTGAACCTCCAACAAAAAACCGAACTATGAACCTAAAGTATTGCGTCAGCCGCAGGCGCTAACGGCATAACAAACCTTATTTGAAACCTTAACGGTCGGCGCCACGACCTTTCATTAGTCACCTTAACATTAGTAAAGCAGATACTGCTCGCGCGCCCGCCGGAACTCCTCAAAACGAATCGGCCAGCTGCCGCGAATTTCCTCGAGCGAAGCGCCGCGTTCAATACCTTCTCTAATACTTGAAGTACCGGCGATCACGTCAAATGGATTTCGATCGTAAACATACTCGTATGGTGGCTCCTTCCAACGAAAGTCTCCGCCGTAGAGATCGTAAGCCGTCTTTACCATGGCGAGGCCGGTGACCACCGGCTCAAATTTCTCGCGATCCAATACGTGAGTTTGCACGCCGCCACAACTGACGCCGCCGTGCTTTTGAAATGTTGGGCGAAAGATGCAGCTCCTAAAGAAGACGCCCGGCAGTTTTAAACCGTTAAGCGTCTTCGCATATTGCGTTGGATTGATATAGGGCGCCCCGATGAGTTCGAACGGCCGTGTCGTTCCCCTGCCCTCCGATATTTGTGTTCCCTCAAAATGTACTGCGCCCGGAAATACCGTCGCTGAATCAAGGGTCGGAATGTTTGGTGACGGAAAGACCCAGGGCGCATCAGTTTGATCGAACCAATAGTCTCGCTGCCAGCCTTCCATCTTCACGATCTCAAGTTCACAGCCGATGCCGAAGTGATCGTTGAACATTAACGCCAGCTCGCCCAGCGTCATGCCGTGTCGGGTAGGCAGCGCATAAAAGCCAACGAATGAAGCCTGTTCGGGCTCAAGCACGTTTCCTTCGACCTGCTTGCCATTGATCGGGTTCGGACGGTCGCAAACGATTACCTTCTTACCAAACTTCCGGGCCGCCATCATGCAGTTGGCCATCGTGTAAGCGAACGTGTAGATGCGACAGCCGACGTCCTGCATGTCAAAGATCAGCACA
>JBKPNP010000407.1:0-4294 GCA_046732775.1 Acidobacteriota bacterium | reverse complement strand
ATCGTTGTGAGTATCGATTGATTGCATTGCATGAATCGTAACAAAACAGTTTCAAAGGGCAAAGAAGCCTTTATTTCATCGCTTCCGCAATCTGCGCGGTCGACCGCTCCGTTCGAGGCGGGCAAGATTGCCAGGGAAACTTCGTTCTGTGTTAGGCGCGTGCCGCAACTGTTCGGTGTGCGTCGACTAGAGAGAAAGAGGGGGAAGCGATGAGAAGGAAACTATTAACGATATTAAGCGTGGCCGTGTTATTTGCGGTTTTGACCACCCAAGTCATAGCCAAGGAAGTTACGATTCGCGGCCGGTTGCAGCCCACGGTTGAGGCAGGTGGTTGGGTCATAAATTCGAATGAGGGAAAGTTTCTAATTCTGAACGCGCAACGTTTCCGAAGCGAGAATTGGTTTGCGGAAGCGACTCAGGTTGAAGCAGTAGGGGAAACAAAAGCGGACTTGGTTACGACCTACCAGGAAGGTACTCCTTTCGAAGCGCGAACGATGGCTCCGGTCGACGCGAGCGCCAATCAAACCGAGTTAAAAGGTCTAACCAAGGTTGCGGTTACAGGCGATTCAATTATCCAGGCCCAGCCAGACACTGCGATCCTTACCGTGTCGGTAGTGACGCAGGGTCGACTGGCGTTGGACGCGCAGCGTGAGAACGCGACGAGGACCGACGCCGTTGTGCGTGCGCTCAAGAGTGCAGCGGGCGCCGGCGCCGAAGTTAAGACGAGCGGTTACAGCCTGCAACCAATTCGGGTTTACAAAGAGAGCCAGCCGCCGGTGATCACTGGATACGAAGCGCGTAACAGCGTGACCGTGACGATATCTGATCTGACGAAAGTCGGCGCGGTTATCGATGCGGCAGGGCAGGCGGGAGCGAACGATGTCGCCGGCATCTCGTTCACCTTAAGGAAAGATCGTGCGGCGCGCGATCAGGCGTTGGCGGAAGCGACTCGCGAAGCGCTGAGTAAAGCGCAAGTGATCGCCACTGCGCTGGGCGGCCGCGTAGTCAGAATTGCTGAAGTCCAGGAAGAAGGCGTGCAGAGGCCAGTGCCTATCTACGCCAGAGCACAGATGATGACCACCGGAGCAGTTGCAACGCCGGTAGAAGTGGGGACATTGGACATCACTTCTCGGGTGCAGCTGATCGCCGAGATCGAAGCCGGCGCGCGTTAAGTGTCGAAGTAAATATTGCGATCCCTCCCCCGTAAATGAGTGCGCTTGAAATGTCCGACAAGCTTCAGCTTGTCGCGATGCACTTCAAGAGCGACAAACTAAAGTTTGTCGGACGTTTGTCGGACATAAGCGTATAGCCCCCCTGCAATTCATAAATGTTCGCTTTCATGAGCGAGGAGTTTTTTTGTTATACAGGAGGTTGAGCAATGGCCAGACACTTTGACGATTTTGACGAAGAGCGCGAGTCGCGCACCCGGCACGACAGATTTTCGCGCGAGCAACCATGGAACTACGGCCGCCCGTATTCAGGCGGCAGACTCGAAACCGACTATGAACGACGCGATTTTGGACAGGGCAGATTCGGCGAACGCGCCGGTTACGCCCAGGACGAACCGCGCTACAACGACTATTCCAATCGTTACGCTCGCGAAGAATACTCTCGGCCATACGAGGGACGCGATCGCGGGTTTGGTGCGCGCGAAGACATGCGCTATCAGCCTTCCCGCTACGCGGATCCTGGCCGGTCGCGTCTCCGCGTAAGAGACATCATGACGCGCGACCTCGCTGTCGCCACGCGCGACACGAGTCTGCGTGAAGTCGGAATGATGATGAAGGATGAAGACACCGGCGTGATTCCCGTTGTTGAATTCAGAGAGACCGGCGGCAACGGCGGAAACGGCGGGGATAAAACTAACCTGGCCGCAGGCCGGCGCAGCACTAACAACTACAGTCACGGCAAACTACTCGGCTTGATTACGGATCGCGACATCGTGCTGCGAGCAATCGCCGAAGGCAAAGATTGCAACGCCACGCGCGCCGAAGAAGTGATGTCCAGTGACGTTCATTCGGCACGTCCACATGAGCGAGTGGTCGATGTGATTCGCAAAATGGGCGACAAACAAGTGCGTCGCATACCGGTGACGAACGAAAACGGCAATTTGATCGGCATCGTGTCCATGGGCGATATCGCAGTGGAAACAGAGGCTGATCGCGAACTATCGGATGCTCTCGAAGACATTTCGCGAGGATCGTCGTTCTGGGGCAAACTGTTCGGTTAGCAGCGAAGTTATTGGGAGCGCGGGCGTCCCGCCCGCAGTGAGCGCGAAAAGAGATTCACGATCTTCGCGCGAAGTGCGGGCGGGACGCCCGCGGTCCTTTCGTCACCTCCCCTTTTAAGCTGAGGGAGTTTCCCTTATCCTGTGGCTATCTAATTATGCCTATGTCAAATCGTGAAGTTGCGTTGCTGTCTTTACAGCGTCGCGTCAGGCCGTCCGGTCGTTTATGGAATCCGGCGGCGGATGTGTATCGCAGTCCCGATGGTTGGTTGGTCAAGGTAGACCTCGCAGGCGTTTGCGCCGACGACCTCCAGATTGAATTATCCGGGTCGAATATTCGTATCCGCGGATGCCGGCGCGACACGATCGTGAAAGATGGTTTTACGTATCAACAAATGGAAATCACCTACAGCCAGTTTGAAAAGACAATTCAGTTTCCCTGCGAGATTGATCAGGCGTCCGTCGAGCATGACTATCGCGACGGTTTTTTGATTGTTCACCTGCAATGTCAATAATCGAAGCGTTCAAGTAGACGAAAAGCAGGAACCATGGCAGAGACAAACGACAACGAAAAAGTAGCAGCGGCGGACCAACAGCCGGCGACAACCGAAACACCGGCAGCGCGAAAACCAGAACCATTTGAAGTTGCGGTGCTGGCGCTGCAAAACACCACGCTGTTTCCCGAGACCGGCGTACCGCTGGCCGTGGGCCGGCCGCGATCGGTGGCTGCGGTCGAAGCGGCCCTTGCGACTGAAGAGAAGTTACTGGCGTGTATAACCGTGCGTCCTGATGCGACCAACGGCACCGCCGATGCCGGGTCCGCCGATCTTTATCAGGTCGGAACGCTGACGATGATTAAACGCATGGAGCGTCTGGGCGACACCATGCACATCATCGCGCAGGGCACGGATCGCATAAAGGTTGTTGAATGGAAAGACTCGGGTGCGGCGCTGCGCGCGGTAGTTCAAATTCTGCCGGAGCTCACCATTAAGGATGCCGAAGAGGTTGAGGCGACCAAGCGAAACGTGCAGTCGATGGTGCAGGAGGCCCTGGCGCTGCTGCCGAATGTGCCCCCGGAAGTGCGCGTCTCAATGCTTGGCTCCGTCGACCCGGTGCGGCTCGCTTACTTCCTGGGTTCCATTCTGAATTTGGGCGTCGAGCAGGAGCAGAAGATGCTCGAAGCCGATACGGCCGACGAACTCCTGCGGCTGGCCCACGTGTATCTCGCGCGCGAGCTTGAAATTATTCAACTGCGTTCCAAGATTGCAACGGAAGCTCAAACTGAGATGGATAAATCTCAGCGCGACTACATTCTGCGGCAGCAGATGAAAGCAATCCAAAAGGAACTGGGCGAAGACGAGGGGGGCGAACAAGCCGAAGCGGGATTGCTTCGAGAGCGCTTAGCCGCTGCCGATTTACCTGACGAAGTTAGAACGGAAGCTGAGCGTGAGTTGAAGCGGCTGGAGAAACTGCCGTCCGCCGCGCCCGACTATCACGTGATCCGCACCTACCTCGAGTATGTACTCGAATTGCCATGGAAAAAATCGTCGGAAGACAAACTTGATCTCACCGAAGCGCGTCGTATTCTCGACGAAGATCATTACGGACTGGAGGACGTCAAGGAACGCATTCTCGAATTTCTCGCCGTCATTAAACTACGGCCGGACACTAAGAGCCCGATTTTGTGTTTCGTCGGTCCTCCAGGCGTCGGCAAGACTTCGCTGGGCCGTTCCATCGCCCGTGCGCTCGGTCGTCAGTTTGAAAGAATGTCACTGGGCGGCATGCGTGACGAAGCCGAGCTGCGCGGCCATCGTCGGACTTACATCGGTTCAATGCCTGGTCACGTAATTCAATCGATTCGCCGCGCCGGGGTAAACAATCCAGTGTTGATGCTGGATGAAATCGACAAGCTCGGCAACGACTATCGGGGCGATCCGTCTTCAGCCTTGCTGGAAATCCTGGACCCGCAACAGAACAGTACCTTCCGCGATCACTATCTTGATCTGCCGTTTGATTTATCAAGGGTCTTCTTTATCGCCACGGCCAACCAGCTTGGGCCGATACCGC
>JBKPNP010000406.1:0-6174 GCA_046732775.1 Acidobacteriota bacterium | reverse complement strand
CGCGAGCGCTGATGCAATTACGCGGGAACCAGCGTCAATCATTTGCAACTTTGAACGCGCCGCCGGCGGTTCGCGTCGAGTCATCGTCAAACTGAATCGCGTGGAACAAGGTGAGCGTAAACCAGGCCGACTGGCGCGCGTCGAGCTCCGCGCGAGTGATGAGGGCTTCTTCCGCGTTGCCCGCAGCGAAGACAATAAGCATTTGATCGCTGAGGCCAAACTCGGCGAACACGTTCAACGCGGTCGCGTGTTGCCGGTTAGGAACCGCAGTACTGCGCAGTTATTAAGTCGCGAGATGGAGATTTTGTGTAACGATAAGATTTACCAGGAGTCGGTCGCGGTGGCGGCGAAGTTGATTGGTTAAGGTTGGATTCAGACGCAAACTAACAGTTTGCGTTACGGAAGAGAGCAGACGCAAACTAACAGTTTGCGTTACCTCAAGAAAACAGACGCAAACTAACAGTTTGTTACCTAAAGAACTAGTTCGGGCGGATCGGTTTTTTGTCGGGCGGAATCGCACGCGGGATGTCGTCGTCGTCGGGGTTCTTGGCGTTCTGCAGTTTTGGCGGACTGTCTCGCAAACCTGGCGGCAGTCTCGGGGTGGGAATACTCACCGTTGCAATCGGATCGGTACGCCGCAGAATCGCGCCGCCACGTCCAGCCACCCACAGGTTGTAACCGCCACGATAGGCGATTGAAAAAAGCGGCGAGCTCGTAATCGTCGGCTGAATCTCCCAGGTCACCCCGCCATCATCACTGTGAACTATCCGTCCCTGCTCGCCGGTTACGACCACATTGTCGCGACCATTTACAGCTACCGCGAAGAAGCTCGTGGTCATGCCGCTCTCAACGTCTTTCCACGTCGCACCGCCATCGTCTGTGCGCATGATGATTCCCTTGCCGCCCACAACATAACCGCGCTGGCCATCAGCAAACACGACGGCGTAAAGCCACTCGCGCACATTTTGATCGACACGTTTCCAGTTTGCGCCCGCGTCTTCGGTGCGCAGGATCGTCCCGTTTGAACCGACCGCGATTCCGTGTTGCGCATCAGTAAACGCCACGTCTTCCAGCCAGTTGAACGTATTCGTTTTCTGAAACTGCCAGGTGTCGCCGCCGTCCGCGGTGTGCAGGATCACGCCGCGCGCGCCAACTACCCAACCCTCTTCCGGGGTGACGAAATGAACACTGAAGAGGTCTTCTTTCGCATCGATGGCGATGGGTTCCCACGTCACACCGCCGCTGGTTGAACGTAAAACCGTGCCGCGATCGCCAACCGCAAAACCCAGCCGTTGACTTATGAACGTGATTGAATTCAGCCGGTTCACAGTGCCCGACGGCCGCACTGTCCACGTCTTACCGCCCGAACTGGTGAAGAGAATTTTCCCGCGCGATCCCACCGCCCAACCGCGTGAGTTGTCTAAAAAGAAAATGTGCGACAGGTCTTCGCGGCCGCCTTCAGTTAAACGGCGCCACGACAAACCGCCGTCGTCTGTACGAACGACGAGGCCATCCGCGCCGGCGGCCCAACCGACGTTCTCGTCGACAAAAAACAGTGTCGTCAGCTTGGGATTCGTGCGCACATTGACTGGCAGCCAGATCGTTCCTCCATCCGCAGTAGTCAAAACCGCGCCACTGTCGCCCGCTGCCCAGCCGTGCATTTCATCGGTGAAGAAAACGGAAAGCAAATCGGTGGTGACGAGTGCGTCGAGACGTCGCCAGGTGGCGCCGCCGTCGTCCGTTTGCAGGATCGTGCCTCTGTACCCGACGACGACCGCGCGTTTGGCGGAGGCAAATGAAACTCCGGTCAGCAAGGTGTTGCCGAAACCTGGGCGTGCTTTCCAGTCAGCGCCGGCGTTGTTGGTCACCAGCAAAGTGCCGCGCGAGCCGACCGCGATACCGTTGCTTCCGTCAGTGAAGGCAACGGAGAACAAGTGCGCGTTCGTGTGAGTGGCCTGGGCCTTCCAGGTAAGGCCGCCGTCAGTGGTCGCGATGAGTGCGCCAAAAGTGCCGGTGGCCCATCCGAGCATTGGATTTGACGGAGCAAAGGTGACGGAGAACAAGTGATCTTTGGTTCCGGTTGGACGAACGGTCCACTTGCTGCCGCTGTTGGCGGTCGTCATTATCAAACCGCGCGCTCCCGAGATTACCGCGCGCGATTTGTTCAAAACATACAAGCCATAAAGCGTGGTGTTTGCAGTCGACAGTTGCGAATGCCATTCGTAGCCGCCATCGCTTGTACGCAGAATCGCGCCATCGCTGCCAACGGCCCAGCCATGTCTCTTGTCGGCTGCGAACCTGACCGAGTTAATTGTGTTGCCCTGTGGCTTCGGGTTTTGCCATTCCCAGCCGGTGGGCTGCGGTTGTTGGGCAACGACGAAAGCGCTAAACGACAAGACCAGGCACAGCGAGACGAAGCCAGCGCGAGCGAGCGAAAGCAACTTCGATTTTGAGCGTGGCGAGGCCATCGGTCTGGGCATTCTTACATCATTCTCACAAATAATAGCGAGAGTTAACTGGGGAGTTGTCAGGCTAATTGAAGTGCAGAATTATAAGGATCATCGAGGCTGAAAGCTAATTCGCGGGCTTTGCACCAAACTTCGGATTTAACATAACCGAAGGTGGATTCCCTTAGGCCCGGAGGTCGCGGGTCTTTCTTTCCGACGCCCTCACGGGCGTGGCGACTAACTGACGGCCTTCGGGTCTCCGATCTTCACTCACTTAACACTTGGCGGGCGGTAGGCCCGCTCGAGGCGCCACTTGCCCGAGCTAAGCCTTAGTTTGGCGATCGTTAGCGCGTGAGCCTGACCGCACGCAATCCAGCGGGCTCGCAGATGTCGGTGGCCACGATTGCAGTTTTGATCGTCAACAGACAATTGAAAACTCTCAATCGACTCGCGTGCTTCAGTCTTGAACATACCGCTCGGGTGCCGCACGACAAACTGCAGGTTTACAAACCGAACGCAATTTCCGTCTGCTTCGGGAGGCACGATCGATTGCGGTGAATCAACGACGAGTTCATTACCTTCGCAATCGAGTGCGATTCCAGGCTCGACAGTTATTTGTCCCCCGCGCGCGTTGACCTTCAGTCCGAAAATTATTCCGAAGCCGTGCAGCGTGCGGTTGTGCCGTTTAAATTTATCGAGGACGTACTCCTGCTCCTGCGCGAGATCTTCAGCGGTCAAGAGTTTGCCGGAGAAAAAATTAGGCCGCCTTAATATTCGTGGATCGTCCATGCGTCACGCGTCTCCGGCTTCAACCGCGGCGAGTGCACCGGTGGTGCCAACCCTGTCGATCGCCGCTTGTAGAATTTCTTCGTCAACGCGTCCCAGCGCGGCAATCTTCCGCGCGGCTTTATCGGCTGCTTCCTGGACGAGATGGCCGCTATGTCCGCGGGTCCACTCCCAGGTTATCCGATGACGTGCGGCGGCCTTGTCCAGCCGCGCCCACCATTCGTGGTTTGTCTTACGACGAAACCGACCGCTCATGGTTTCGACCACATAACGCGAATCAGTAAAAAGATGGACCGAACAGGCTTCACGCAACGATTCCAGACCGAGCGCGGCCGCCGCGACTTCCGCCTGTTGATTCGTGGCGTTTCCCAGGTACACACCAACCGCGCGCCATACGCCTTTGAAACCAAGCAAAGCCACCGCCGCCGCGCGCGTGGAAACTTGTCCATTGCCGAGACTCGAGCCGTCGCAGACTATAGTGACTTGTTTCAATGGTAAGTGTGTCGCACTAACAGTTTTAGTAGGATAGAATCCGGGAACTCGTTGGCGCGCCAGAATATCATGAACCTGCCGGCACTCTTAATGCGCACTACACGCAAGGCCCTCCTCGCGCCTGCGGAAGCGTTGCTGCTTTTCAGAATGGCCGCTTGGGTCTCAGTCCTGTCGCTGGCAGTCGAGATGTGGCCGTTGCCGCGTGCGCTACGTCTCGTCTCAACCAGGACGCGCCGGCCGTCGAGCAGACCGGAAAGCGAAACTAAAACTCGCCTCGCCTATGCAATCGATCAACTACTCAAAATCGATCGCTGGGTGTTCACGCCCGTCTGCTGGAAGCGAGCGGCAGTGTTACATCGCTACCTGGCGCTGTCCGGCATTTCCACGCAAGTGCTGTTTGGCGTAAGACGTGCCGATGACGGCAGCATCAGCGGACATGCCTGGGTAGAATCGAACAGCGGCCCAGTTGAGGAAACTACTGTCCCCGACTATGCCATCACTTATGTCTTCCCTTCGAACAGCACTCCCGCCGTCGATCTAACTTTGCTCACCGAAAGATAGTCTTCGTTTTTGAAAAACGCGCCTGGACACAGTACTCCAAACTGAAGCAACGCGTTCTCGCAGTCGTTCCCAATCAATAAAAACCAGATACATCGCGAGGTGGTAAGGGAAGAAGATGTTCATGAAGAACAACGTTCCCACGTGGAATAACACTCCGCCGATCAGGACAGGCGCGCGCAATCGTTTCACAAACACCGCGAGTGGAAACGCGAGTTCCCAGGCGACGACAAGCGCGAGCACGAACGGCGTGTACTCACGTACGTGGGGCAACAAGAACGCGAAACGAAATTGAGTGTCATGCAAATTGTCGAGCGAATGCAGTATGGCTAGCGAGGGAAGGTTGTCTGAACTGAAATAACTCAAGCCGGTCAATCGGAGCTTCAGTAGCGCGGAGCTGAGGTACGACCAACTCAGCAGCAGGCGCATCAGCAGGATTGGATAGCCGTAAACCATACCTGCCGGTTGCGGACGTTTTCTTCCGTAATGATGGTCCAGCGAGAAGGTCCAATCGAAGTCGCAAACGAACCCACGCGCGACGAGCAGTTCTTTTGCGCACAAGAGCTGCGCTTTCGGGATCAGGATGTCGAGGTCGACGAAGCGGCGTAAGGCGAGCGAGCCGTATGCAAAAAGCGCGAGTGCCGGACCCTTGGATGCTCAACAAAATGTCCGACAAGCTTCAGCTTGTCGTGCAGCGACAAACTAAAGTTCGTCGGACAAAAGTTTCCGATTAGTCGTTGACTCTGAGCACAGCCAGAAAAGCTTCCTGCGGGATTTCAACGCGGCCGACTTTCTTCATGCGCTTCTTGCCTTCTTTCTGTTTCTCCAGCAATTTGCGCTTACGCGAAATGTCGCCGCCATAACACTTGGCGATCACGTTCTTGCCCATGGCTTTTACGGTTTCGCGCGCGATGACTTTAGCGCCGATGGCTGCCTGAATCGGCACTTCAAAGAGTTGGCGAGGAATCAACTCCTTCATCTTGGTCGCGAGGGCGCGCCCCTTGGCCGCAGCGGTATCGCGGTGCAGCACGAGCGAGAGCGCATCCACGGGTTCGCCGGAAACCAGAACATCAAGCTTGACCAAATCGCTTTCCCAGTAACCCGCCAGGTGGTAATCGAGCGAAGCATAACCACGCGAAGTCGATTTCAAACGATCATAGAAGTCGAGCACGATCTCGTTTAGCGGCAGCTCATAGGTCAGCATTACGCGATTGGCCGTTATGTATTCAAACCCTTTTTGAACGCCGCGTTTCTCTTCCAGCAGTGCGAGGATGCCGCCGAGATGTTCTTCCGGAGTCAGAATCGTGGCGCGAATTGCAGGCTCTTCAATTTTTGCGATACGGCCAGGGTCCGGCATCTTTGCCGGTGAGTCGATTTCCGTAACTGCTCCGTCAGTGGTGGTCACGAGGTAGCGCACGCCCGGCGCGGTTGTAATCAAGTCAAGATTGAACTCACGCTCGAGCCGCTCCTGCACGATCTCCATGTGCAACAGGCCGAGGAAGCCGCAGCGGAAACCAAAACCAAGCGCGGTTGACGATTCGGGTTCATAGAAAAACGACGCATCGTTCAAGCGCAGCTTGTCCATCGCGTCGCGCAACTCTTCATACTGGTTGGTGTCGACGGGATACAATCCCGCGAAAACCATCGGCTTAATTTCCTGATAACCCGGAAACGGTTCCTTTGTCGGTCGCGCCGCTTCAGTAACCGTGTCGCCGATTTGCACATCAGCCACTGCCTTGATTGATGCAGTCAGGAAGCCAACTTCGCCGACGCTCAGCGAATCGATTGGCGTAGGCCGCGGACGATTAACGCCGAGGGTTTCCACCTGGTAATCGCGTCCGGCATTAAAGAAACGAATCTTCATGCCCGGGCGAATTGTGCCGTCAATCAC
>JBKPNP010000405.1:0-3600 GCA_046732775.1 Acidobacteriota bacterium | reverse complement strand
CGGGTCGGTTGTCCCCAGGGCGTAACCGGATTGCGGCCACCGGAAGTCTTACCTTCACCGCCGCCGTGCGGGTGATCTACCGGGTTCATCGCCACACCGCGCACGTGCGGGCGAATGCCCTTCCAGCGCGACCGGCCGGCTTTACCAAAGGAAACATTTTCGTGCTCGATGTTGCCGACCTGGCCAACTGTGGCGCGGCAAACAAGCGGCACGCGACGCGTTTCACCCGAAGGCATACGCAGTTGCGCGTAGTCACCTTCTTTGGCGACCAACTGCGCAAACGCGCCCGCCGAACGAGCCATTTGGCCGCCCTTGCCGGGACGCAATTCGATGTTGTGAATCTGCGTGCCGAGCGGAATATTGATTAGCGGCAGCGTGTTGCCCGGCAGAATGTCGGCTTCCGCGCCGCTCATGATCGTTTTGCCAACTTCAATTCCGTTGGGGGCGATGATGTAACGCTTCTCGCCGTCGAGATACGTGATCAGGGCGATGTGCGCCGAACGATTCGGATCGTATTCAATCTGCGTCACACGGCCGGCCACGCCTTCTTTGTCGCGCTTGAAATCCACGATGCGATAGAAGCGTTTATGACCGCCGCCACGACGCCGCACGGTAATGCGTCCGTCACTATTGCGACCGGAGATGCGCTTCTTTGGTTCAAGCAGCGACTTCTCTGGCACCGCACCGGCAGTTAACTCATCTCGCGTCAGATACGTTTGATACCGACGCGCCGGAGATGTTGGGGTTAGTTTCTTTATTCCCATAACGAAAAAGTTCCGAGTTCCGAGTTTAGAGTTTCGAGTCCAATTTTCCGGTTCAGGGTTTCTTAACTCGAAACTCGGAACCTGAAACTCGAAACTTAAACTGCTTCGCCGTAATCGACCGGCTTCTCACCATGCTTGAGCGTGACGTAAGCCTTTTTCCATGACGGCTTGCGTCCTTCGAAACGTCCACGTCGCGCGGTCTTGCCCATAAAGTTAATGGTGCGCACGCGATCTACTTTCACCTGGAAGATAGATTCGACAGCGGTCTTGATTTCCGGTTTAGTCGCGCGGCGATCAACCCGAAATGTCAGCAACTGTCCCGAGTCCTGCGATTCTTCCTTGGCGACCAGCGCCTTCTCGGTAATCACGGGCGACTTAATGATGTCCCAAACCGTTCTCATTATTCCGTCGCCTCCTTGCTTTCAGTGGCAGCACTTTCAGTGGCCGCTTCCGCAACCTTGGGCTTGCGCGCGCGCTTCGGTTTCACTGGCACTTCAGCCGCTTCAGCTGCTGCCGTTTCAACCGTGGCTTCCGGCGCTGCCTGCTGCGGATCTTTCTTTGGTCCCAGCAGCTCTTCCAATTCCTGCAAAGCCGCCTGGGAAATAATCAGGCGCTCGTGATAGAGCAGGTCGTAAATATTCAGGGCGAAACTGTTGACTACTTTCGCGCTCTGCACGTTTCGCGTCGACAGCAACAGGTTGTCGTTCTCGAGCGAGTCGACGATCAGCGTCTTGCCTTCGTGTCCCAGCGTCTTGAGCGAAGCGACAAAGTCTTTGGTCTTCGGCTTGTCGAGTGACCATTCTTTGACGAGGGTCACCTTGCCCTCGCGAACGCGTTCGGAAAGTGCCGAACGCAGCGCGCCCTGACGCATTTTCTTGGGCATGTTGTATGACCAATCGCGCGGCTGCGGCCCGTGTACGTTGCCGCCGCCTTTCCAGAGCGGCGAACGAAGTGACGCGATACGCGCGCGACCCGTGCCCTTCTGTTTCCAAAGCTTGCGACCGGCGCCTGAAACGTCACCGCGAGTTTTCGTGGCTGAGGTGCCCTGACGGGCATTCGCCATGAAGTTTCTAACGGCGGCGTGAATCAGGCCTTCGTTGAGCGGCGCGTCGAAAACCGCATCCGACAACTCGACCTCGCCGACTTCTTCGTTCTTTAAATTGCGCACCTTAACGGTAGGCATAACACTCTCCATTTTCGATTTCCGATTGCCGAATGACCGCAATCTGCACGGCTCTTCAATCGGCAATCGTCAATTGGCAATCGGCAATTACTTCTTCTGTCTCGCAGCCTTCTGCACTACAACCACACTGCCGTTTGCTCCCGGCACCGCGCCGCGAATCATCAGCAAATTATTTTCGGTATCAACGCGGGCAATCGTCAGCCCTTTGATCGTCACCCGCACGTCGCCCATATGACCTGAAGAACGCGTGCCCTTGATCACTCGCGAGGGATACGCGGAAGCGCCAATCGAACCAGGCGCGCGCACGTTCATTGAACCGTGCGATTCGGGGCCACGATTAAAATTGTGTCGCTTGACGGTACCGGCGAAACCACGACCTTTTGACTTGCCAACAACGTCAACCAGGTCGCCGTCCGCAAACTGGTCAACCAGAATCTTATCGCCAACGTTCAGCGAGCCCGACGCGTCTTGCAAACGAAACTCTTTGAGAATGCGAGTGGGCGGAATGCCGCCACCGGTTTTCTCGAAGTGGCCGCGCATCGGCTTGGTGACGTTCTTCAGCTTCGGTGGCCGCTCGTCGACCAGTCCCACCTGGACGGCATCGTAGCCGTCGGCGCCCGTAGCACTCTTTGTTTGCACGACCACACACGGCCCGGCCTTAATCACGGTGACCGGCGTTACCATGCCGTCCGCCGCGAATATCTGCGTCATGCCGATTTTTCGTCCGATGATTCCGTTAATCATTGTCGATTTCCGATTGCCAATTGCCGATTGCTAACCCACGTCTCGGCAAGTCTTCAATGTCGAGAGAGCCAATTTCTTTACCGAGAGCAATCAGCAATCGGCAATCGAAAATCGGCAATCCGTTTACTGTCTGCCAAATGCCTTGATTTCGACGTCCACACCCGCGGGCAAGTCGAGCTTCATGAGCGCGTCCACGGTTTGCGGCGTCGGATCGAGAATGTCCATCAGGCGCTTATGCGTGCGAATCTCAAACTGCTCGCGCGACTTCTTGTCGACGTGCGGCGAACGCAGGACAGTCCATTTGTTTTTGACCGTCGGCAAAGGAATCGGTCCCGCCACGCGGGCGCCGGTGCGCTTTGCCGTTTCCACGATCTCAGCGGTCGACTGATCCAACACGCGATGATCGTAGGCCTTCAGTCTGATTCTGATTTTTTCGTTAAGCATAATTTGTCCGACAAACTTTAGTTTGTCGTTCCTTTTCGACAAGCTGAAGCTTGTCGGACAATTCCCTATTCAACAATATCGCTGACCGTGCCGGCTCCGACCGTGCGGCCGCCTTCACGAATCGCGAACCGCAATCCCTTTTCCATCGCAATCGGCGCGATCAACTCGATTTCCATCGCCACGTTGTCGCCAGGCATCACCATCTCCACGCCTTCCGGCAGGTGCGCCACACCCGTCACGTCCGTGGTGCGGAAGTAAAACTGTGGCCGGTAGCCGGTGAAGAACGGTGTGTGTCGTCCGCCCTCTTCCTTCGTCAGCACATACGCCTCTGCCTTGAACTTCGTGTGCGGCGTAATCGAACCCGGCTTCGCAATCACCTGTCCGCGCTCAATGTCCTTGCGCTCAACTCCGCGCAGCAGCAACCCTACGTTGTCTCCCGCCACGCCTTCGTCCAGCAGCTTCTTG
>JBKPNP010000404.1:0-10804 GCA_046732775.1 Acidobacteriota bacterium | reverse complement strand
CCAACCACGTTCGTCCCATACTCGACCATCTGTTTGGTATGAAACGTACCTTCTTTGCCGGTGATTCCCTGCACCACCAGACGCGTACTTTTATCTACGAGAATGCTCAACTGCGCGGCTCCCTGAAAACTAAATGATTTGCAAAATGAGCGCGGAGTATAACAACTGCTCTCGCAACCCACAAAAGAGCACTGGAAAAGGTCTTAACACCGAAGGTGTTGGCGAACTTTAGCCCAGGGTTTCCTACCCTGGGTTAATCAGCCAGAAATGAATGCCTAACTCTGAAGGAGTTTCGCCCGTCCTCAACTCCTTCAGAGTAAGAGAGGATATTAACCGGCCAAGACCCAGGGTAGGAAACCCTGGGCTGAAGTTTGCCAACACCTTCGGAGTTACTTGGATCAATTCGCCTAAATCAATTCAACGCGGTCACCATAGTTCGGCACCGACGCTTCCCAACCAAATCGCTCCTTGATATGTCCGGCCATAGCGTTTGCTGCCAACGGTTCGCCGTGCGTCAGAAACGTGTGACGCGGCGGCGCAGTCATACCCTCCAGCCAACGCAAAATCTCCCGCCAATCCGCGTGCGCGGAGAAACTGCCGATGCGCTCGATACGGCAATTCACGGGAACCCACTGCCCGAGAATTTTGACTTCTCGCTCGCCGTTAAGAATTCTGCGTCCGGTTGTACCCGCCGCCTGGTAACCGACAAACAAAAGCGTCGTATTTGGATCGGGCAGCAGGCGCAAGGCGTGATGCAGCACACGTCCTCCCGTCATCATCCCTGAAGCGCTGACAATAATGCGCACCCCGCTCGCTTCACCCAATTGCTTCGACTCGCGACGCGAAGAACAGGTGACCATTGAGTGCGTGCGCAAAGGATGTTGCGGGCGCGCTAGCACGCTCGCGTAGTCTTCGTCGTGTTCCTCTTTGCGATTTGCATACGCAGTG
Source organism: Acidobacteriota bacterium (assembly GCA_046732775.1). Lineage (GTDB taxonomy): Bacteria > Acidobacteriota > Blastocatellia > Pyrinomonadales > Pyrinomonadaceae > PSRF01. The sequence continues at coordinate 9,856 of JBKPNP010000404.1, read as the reverse complement.
GTGGCTGCGGCTGCCATCGGCGAATCAAGACAGACAGGTACTACGGGTATCGATTTTTCGTCTTCAAGTTCGCGAATCAGATAAACGAGTTCCTGTGTACGGCCCACGGCGAAAGCGGGAATCAGCAGAGTTCCGTTTCGCTCCACCGCATCGTTAATGATGCGTCTTAATGCGTCTTTGGGATTTTCCGGATCGTGAAGGCGATCACCGTAAGTAGATTCCACCAGCAAGTAATCGCAGGACGGAGGCGCGACCGGATCACGAATAATCGGTTGATCGTAATGGCCGAGATCGCCGGAGAAAAGTATGCGACGTCCGCGACCATCGGCGCCCACTCCGGAGATGTCGACCAACACCAGGCTCGATCCGAGTATGTGTCCAGCAATGCGAAACGCTGCGGTAATGCCGGGCGCCACATCGATCGGTTGACCATCATTCGCGACCGGCTTGATTAGTTCGAGCGCCGCAAACGCATCCTTTTCCGTGTAGAGCGGCAGCGCCGGGTTATGTTTGGTCAGATTGTGGCGATTGCGGTAGTCAGCATCCTCTTCCTGCAACCGGCCGGCGTCCGGCAAAAGTATTTTCAGCAGATCGGCGGTGCCGCGCGAACAGTAGACTGGGCCAGCGAATCCTTGCCGCACGAGGCGCGGCAAGTAACCGGTGTGGTCGATGTGTGCGTGGGTAATGAGTACTGCGTTCAACGAACGCGGATCGAACGGCGGTTCCTGCCAGTTTCGCTCGCGAAGTTCCTTGAGGCCCTGGAACATACCGCAGTCAACCAGAACCCGCACGCCTGCGGTTTCGATTAAATATTTCGAGCCGGTGACCGTGCCGACAGCGCCCCAAAAAGAGAGTGTTGCCAATTAGTGAGCCTCCGCGGCAACCGCGTCGGATGGGGCGATGTCGACTGTTGTTGATTTCACGATTCGAGGGTAACCAAAGAAAACAATCAGGACGGGAACGAGCAACGCTAGGTTTCGCAACGCGGTTGCCACGCCCAACTGGCTAGCGATGATGCCGCCGAAGCAGCCACACTCGAGCGCTTCGCCGTGAAGCACGTAGACGTAATACAGAGCGAATCCGGCGAAACCAACGAGTAACAGGCCGGCGAGTAAGGCGCCGATGCGCACTTTCGACGAAAAGAGAAGCAGGGCCGCAGTGATGATCTCGATAACGATTACGATCACTGTCACGGGCCACATCCAACGCGGTGCATTGAAACCTGAAGAGGTGAGTAGCTCGCCAACGTTTGCGGCAAATGCCTTCGCGATTGCGATCTTCGCCCCGGCCGTAAAGAGAAACAGCGCCGCCAGACCAAACCGGCAAACTTGAACAACGACGCGAAAAAGTTTCGTGTAGTTCATTTCGACTTGATACGCAAGATTTTTGGAGTGCGGTGACCTGTCAACGCTTTGATTTCTGGGCGACCTGTCGCCCAGCTCTTGAAACTGAATTTAGGGTGACCTGGGCGCGACAGGTCGCGACCACATAACGCGGACACAGGACACCGCACTCCAAAAGTCATGCAGCCAGTGAGACGACTTTGTCCGCCGCGTCTTTCATTCCATTCGCCACCGTGAAATTCAAACCAGACTCGCGAATCACACGCTGCCCTTCCTCAACGTTCGTGCCTTCCAGTCTCACTACGACCGGAACATCGATACCGAGATTCCGCGCTGCTTCAACCACGCCGCGCGCCACCATGTCGCAACGAACAATTCCGCCAAAGATATTGATCAGCACGGCCTTCACGTTTTCATCCGCGAGCAGAATGCGAAATGCAGCTTCAACACGCTCCTGCGAGGCGCCGCCGCCAACGTCGAGGAAGTTCGCCGGTTCGCCCCCTGCCAGTTTGATGATGTCCATCGTGGCCATCGCCAGACCGGCGCCATTAACCATGCAGGCGATGTTGCCGTCGAGCTTTATGTAGTTGAGATCGAATTTCGATGCTTCAATTTCGAGCGGCTCTTCTTCGTTAAGGTCGCGCAGGTCAGCGAAGTCTTTGTGACGAAACATCGCGTTGTCGTCGAAATTAACCTTCGCGTCGAGCGCTATTAACCGTTTGTCTTTCGTCAGCAGGAAGGGATTGATTTCCAGCAGCGAGGCGTCCATCTGTTCATACGCGTTGTAGAGCGACTGCATAAACTTCACCGCCGGATTGATTAACTCTGAGCCGAGACCGAGGCCAAACGCCAGCTTGCGCGCCTGAAAAGATCGGAAACCGACCGCGGGGTCGATGGTCTCCTTCAAAATCTTTTCCGGCGTATCTGCCGCGACCTGCTCGATGTCCATACCGCCCGCTTGGGAGGCCATGAATACCGGCCGGCCCGAGGCGCGATCCAACACGATACCGAGATAAAACTCCTGATCAATCGGCAGCCCCTCTTCAATCAACAGCACGCGCACCTCGCGTCCTTCGGGACCGGTCTGATGAGTGATCAGGTTCATGCCCAGCATCTTTCCCGCAATTTCCGCGGCTTCGTCAGGGCTCTTCGCCAGCTTCACACCGCCGCCTTTGCCGCGACCGCCGGCATGAATTTGAGCTTTGACGACGACCACGTCCGTCCCTAATTCTGCGGCTGCGCGCCTTGCCTCTTCAGGCGAGCGTGCAACCAGCCCACGTGGCACCGGCACACCGAAACGTTTCAACAATTCCTTGCCCTGGTATTCGTGAATCTTCATTTACACCCTCAATTCGAGTCGCCTGATCGAGAGCGACGTCGCTGCAGCTGATATGAATTTGTTTGATTAAAAGCGGATGGAGTGTAGCGGTACAAAAGTGATGACTGCAAGCGCGACCCGGCGCACAATGTTGCTTGTCAGACAAATCCGCTGAAGGAGATCTTCATGGCCGAGGTTATCGTTTCATCGCTCTCAAATTTGCAGAACGAAGTTCGCTACGGCGCCGATCGAACGTTCATTACTGACGAGCCGCTCGCGCTCGGCGGTGAAGATGCTGGTCCCGATCCTTACACGTTGCTGCTGGCGGCGCTTGGCAGTTGCATCTCGATGACCGTCACACTTTACGCGCGACGCAAAGCGTGGCCGCTCGAACGAGTGACGGTGAAGCTGCGCCAGAATCGCATTCATGCGGTTGACTGTTTTGACTGTACGCCCGGCGCCGAAGGTTACGTGCATCGGATCGAACGCGCGGTTACGTTTGAAGGAGCGCTGGATGAGGATCAACTGGAACGATTAAAAGAGATTGCGCACAAGTGTCCAGTGCACAAAACACTCTCATCTCAGATCACGATCACTGAGTTAAAAGAAACTTAGCCGCGGACGTAATGGCGTTCATCCATTACCTCCGCGGCTAACTAAATGGTCGGGACGCCGAGATTCGAACTCGGGGCCTCACCCACCCCAAGGGTGCGCGCTACCAGGCTGCGCCACGTCCCGTAAAATCGCTGCTAGTATCTCCGCAAAAAAGTTGGAACGCAAACCGTTCGGTTTGCCGATTTGAACTTGCAGTTCGTGCAGTTGAAGTTAGTGTCGTTTGGAAGGTTTGTCGAGCATGGCGAGGATATCGCGCAACTCATCCGTCACTTTGCGTAGTGACTCGCGATCTTTTGCGCTCCTCGTTTCCGAACCTGAATTCGAAGGGGGCGCAGTTGGGGCGAACACTGACCCGTTCGTATCCGCATCCTCGGTTTCATCGTCGGAAACGATCTTGAGCTTACCGCCCGCGCGCAGGTCGTTTGCGAGTCGCTTCTTAGCTCCGGCGATCGTGTACTGGTCTTCGTAAAGTAATTCCTTAATGCGCAGCGCAATCTCCACGTCGCGCTTGCGGTAGACGCGCTGCCCGGCGCGATTCTTTTGCGGGGCCAACATGGCAAACTCCGACTCCCAATAACGCAGCACGTGCGCCTGGACGCCGGCGAGTTCGCAAACTTCGCCGATCTTGAAGAACAACTTCTCAGGAATGGCTACGGCAGGACGTCCCATGATGACGATATTGTCGACTGCGCTTCCTCGTGAAAGCCGGCGTGAAAATAATGGGAAGACTGATGGCAGGTTTGCCGGCAGCCCAGCGAGCGGCTCATGTTACTGCCCTACCCTTATCGTGTCAATGCTTACACTTAGCACGGTTTAGTTAAAACTGATTCTTAAAGGTATCGCCTAAGGTGCAAGGCCCGAAGGAGCCAGCGGTTAACAGTAACGATCAATCGCTGAGCTACTTGAGGCATTGCGTTGCTCTCAGTCCGCGGAGCGGACGTCATCCTAAAGCCTGGGGCGTGAGCCCCAGGTTCGCGTCCGCAAGAGCGATCAGCCTGCGGAGCGGGCGGCAGCGCATCATTCGGACGAGGTGTTGGGCGCGCCGGCTTTCACCCGCTTCGCGGGTTCAATCGATAGGTTGGCCTTCTCCCTGGGGCTCACGCCCCAGGCTTTACGCTGACGTCCGCTCCGCGGACTGAGACAGTGATGCGTCAACGGCCCCGCTTTTCATTGACTGCACCTTGGCAAATAGAGTAAGAAGCCACCTTCTCAGTTCGCTGAAATCGCTCGAATCTTCGGCCACTATCACAGCGCCCCAGATTCTTGCACCCCTCAACTTTCGCAGGCCGTCCCGTCAGGCTTGAAACCAGGATCAATCCCCCGACCGACCACATAAAAGGAGACCACAATGAAAAAGGTTCATACCGTTTACAGGGTTCTGCTGTATTCCAGTCTCGCCCTGTTTTTTGTGTCTGCCAGCCAGGCACAGTCTTCACGGACCTGGGTTACCGGCACCGGTGGTGATGATGGCGGACCGTGCAGCCGCACATCCCCCTGCTCCACCTTCGCGGGTGCGATTACCAAGACCGCTGTCAACGGCGAGATCAACTGCCTCAACCCGGGCGGCTACGGCGCGGTAACTATCACCAAGTCGATCAGCATTGACTGTCACGACGTCTTCGCCGGCGCAAATCACAGTACCGGATCGGGCGTCACCATCAACTACGACAGCTTCTCGGGCACCGACACCAGGAAGTCAGTACGACTGCGCAATATCAACTTTCAGGGCAGTGATACCGGCTCGAGAGGGGTTCGAATCCTCGGCTCCGCATCAGCCGGCAGCAAGGTGCGCGTTGAGGATTGCGTCATGGATGGAGCCTTCGGATCGTCAGCGCGCGGCATCGAAGACGCTCGCTCCGGTGGCGGCAGTTTGCTTGTGACGAACACCACGATCAGGAACATGGCTGGAACCGGGATTTCACACGCGCCTCCCGCGGGTGCAGCACGAATTGATATCGCGATCGACAACGTCCGAATTTTCAATTGCCTGTTTGGCGTCGCCGTTGGCAACGGCGGCAAAATGGTGATTAGTAATTCTGTTATCGCGAATTGCGTCAATGCCGGTCTTTACGCTGAGGGACCGCTGGTAGCTTCGGAACTTCATGCCAATGCCGTTGTCTTAAACGCTAACGCCACAGCGATTCAACAAACACCAGGCGGCACGATACGAATAGGCAACTCCGACATTACCAACAGCACTGCTAACGGCACCAGCGGCACAGTCAACTCCTACGGTAATAATCGTGTGGCTGGAAATGCAGGCGTAACCACGCTGACACCCGTTGGCCCGGACTCACACGACAAGGGTCAACAGTAAAGGAGACCAAAATGATTAAGTCTTACACCACTACCAAACTTTTAGTCGTTGCTACTTTCATTTTGGCCTTTGCATCGGCGGCCAACTCGCAAGTGCGTGTGTGGATCTCCGGCACCGGGTCTGACGCCAATCCCTGCTCGCGTACGGCGCCCTGCCTGACGTTAAGTCATGCGGTGGCTGTGGTCCCGATTAATGGCGAGGTCAATTGTCTTGATCCAGGCAGCTACGGAAACGCAAACATAACCAAGTCCATCACCATTGACTGTCACGAGGTCTTTCAATCTTCGAACCCTTCCGGTAACGCGATTCTAATCAACTTCGATCTGTTCGACGCATCCGATGTCAGAAAATCAGTGCGGCTTCGCAACCTCAACCTTCAGGGACTGAATACAGGCACCCGCGGCATACGCATTTTCAGCGGCTCTGCCGTACCTGACAGCGAAGTCTCAATCGAAGATTGCATGATCGATGGCTACTACGGAACGCCGGGCCGCGGAATTGAAGACAATCGTTCTGGCGGAGGTCGCTTGCTGATTACCAATACGACAATCAGAAACGTCGGCGGCACCGCCATCGCGCACGCTCCCTTTACCGGCTCGACCAGACTCGACATCACGATCGACAACGTGCGCATTTACAACTGTCAGTTCGGCGTTACTTCCGGAAGCGGCGGGAGGGTCGTCGTAACTAATTCCGTTATTTCCGACTGTTCGAGTGCCGGGCTTTACGTCGAGGGGCCAACGTCGCCGGGCGACCTGCACGCCAACAATCTCGTGCTCAACAACAACGCTATTGGCATTCAGCAAGTAGCGGGTGGGACCGTAAGGATCGGTAATTCCCAGATTACTAACAGCACTACGAACGGAACTGTTGGTACAGTTTTCTCCTACGGCAACAACAGGACGCTCGGCAACGCCGGCACGACGGCGCTCACGCCGGTTGGCGCCGACTCGCACGCTAAGGGCCAACAGTAATTTATGTTCACCGTAGTTTTCTCTGACCGCGCGGGGCCTTCATCGGTCCGCGCGGGTAGACGTTTCCACGAAGTTAAATCCAGACCTCGCGTTGCAGAGTGCGCGATTAGACGTGCTCTCAACGCGAGGTTATAATCCGCCTTCTACCGCAGCCGCCAGCACCGCAACTCGGAGGGTAACTACAAACAGTGACGTCATTTTTAACGCCGACCGCGGCTCCGCAAGTTTTCCGTCTCGCCTCACGGCTCCATGACATCGGGTTTTCCGACATCGTTAATATTCGCAATCGGATAATGAATTTGCGCGCACAGGGCGCGACGGTTTACCAGTTCGAAGGCGGCGAGCCATTCATGCACACGCCGGATTTCGTCAAGGAAGCTATGCGCGCCGCGCTCGCAGAAAACAAAACGCGTTACGCCCCTTCGTCTGGCATTCCTGAACTGCGTTCGGCGATCTCTGAAAAACTAAAAACCAAAAACAACATTGCCGCGGAAGCACCTGACGTGATGATCATGAACGGCGGCATGCAGGGATTGTTCGGGGCGTTTCAGTCCGTAGTTGATCCCGGCGATGAAGTGCTGGTGTTCTCACCGTTCTGGACGCCGATTAAAGACCTGGTGAGTTACTCGCAGGGGCGCACCGTTCTTGTTCCCACGGACGAAGCGCGCGCACAGGGTTTCGAAGCAACGCTCGCGCGTTATACAACCGAACGCACGAAAGCGATTTACTACAACACGCCACAGAATCCGAGTGGGGTCGTGTTTACGCGGGAAGAGGCGCAGGCAGTGGCGCGGTTCGCACAGGATCGGGATCTGATTGTGATCGCGGATGAGGCCTACGAGGATTTGGTTTATGACGGCGAACATTTTTCGATCGCCTCCTTGCCGGGAATGTTTGAACGCACGATTACGGTATTCACGCTTTCCAAGTCATACGCGATGACGGGCTGGCGTTTGGGTTACACGGTCGCCGCTGAGCCGTGGATGACCGGCATTTCCAAAACGACTCTCTATTCTTCGAACGGCGTTTCGACTCCGACGCAGTGGGCCGCGCTGGCTGCATTTACCACCTCCACGGATATGCTCGAGACGAACCGCGTCGCTTATCGCAAGCGGCGCGATTTGCTTTTAGACGGTCTCAACGAGCTGGGCCTCAACTGCGCCAAACCAGCGGGCGCTTTCTATGCCTTCCCCGAAGTGTCACGCATTAGCAGGCAGAGCCGCGAAGCTGCAGAGATATTGTTAGAGCGTGCGCAAGTAGCGACTGTTCCCGGTGTTGTTTTCGGTGAACACGGAGAGGGCCACCTGCGTTTTTCTTTTTCCACTTCGATCGAGACAATCGAAGCAGGCCTGGATTCCCTCCGCAAAAATCTTTAGAACGCGAACGCCGAAGGTGTTGGCTAACTTCAGCCCCGAGCCTTCGCAGAAAAGCTCGGCTATGCCGTCTGATGTGCGGAAGGCCTTCGGCCTTCCGTTGGGTCTAAGTTGAACACGGGCTATCCCATTGGGGCGAAGCCCCGTTTTCAATGACATGCGATCGGAAGCGCACAGCGCTTCCGCACACCAGGCGGCACAGCTGAACCGCCGCAGAGTGCTTTTGTGAGCTTTTCGAGCCGGTAAACCCATGAACGAGTCCGATTTCATAAATAAAATACGGCGCCAGGTCGAAGAGAGCGTTGCATCCTGCCGTCATCCTCCTGGCCTTGTCCGCGGGATTGGCGATGATGCCGCGGTGCTCAAGTCTTTCGCCGGACGTGAAATTGTCGTCACTACAGACCTGCTGGTCGAGGATATCGACTTCCGCCGCGAGAGTACCGAACCGCAGTACCTCGGTCATAAAGCGCTGGCCGTTTCCCTTTCAGATATTGCCGCAATGGGTGCGCGCCCGCGTTGGAGCATGTTGTCGCTCGGGGTGCCGGAAGCGGTTTGGAAATCAAAGACACTGGAAGATTTTTACCAGGGATACTTTCAACTCGCAGGCCGCTACGGCGTGACCCTGATCGGTGGTGACGTCTCGCGTACTCCTGACAAGATCGTCATCGACTCTTTCGTCATCGGTGAGACGGCGGAGCACGGCGCTGTATTTAGATCGGGAGCACAACCGGGCGATCAGATTTTTGTGACCGGCTTTCTCGGAGACGCGGCCGCCGGTCTGCGTCTGCTGGAACGCGGCGCCAGGCCGCATCGCGAAACCACGCCGGACTTAACTCAGGCGGCGGACGCCCATTCGATCGATCGTTTGTTGCTGCGTCAATTGCGACCGGACCCGCGTGTCGGTTGGGGCCTGCAAGTTGGCGCGCAAAAACTCGCGACCGCCATGATTGATCTCAGCGACGGGCTCTCGTCTGACTTGAATCATCTTTGCAAAGAAAGCAACGTCGGCGCCTTGATCGATGCGTCACTAATCCCGATTGATCCGCTGGTCGTAGAATTGAGTGGCCGGCGTGCGCTCGATCCGCTGATGCTAGCGCTGCACGGTGGCGAAGACTTTGAGTTGCTGTTCACGGTCGCGGCTGAGGCTGTGGCAAGACTACCTAAGCGAGTGGATGGTGTACCGCTGACCTGCATCGGCGAAATCAAACCCGCGGCGGATGGCGTCGTCATCGCTGAAGGTTCGCGCACCTGGAAACTTGAACCCGGCGGATGGGAACACTTTAAGGGATGACTGGAGCGCGGGCGTCCCGCCCGCAATGAGCGCGAAGCGCGAAAACTTCAGCGTCGGCTTTCAAAACACTTCGCGTCTACGACGGGTTGCCCGCGGGACGCCCGCGCTCCAGTCCAGTCGTTTGACTACACACCAATCCTTACCTAGACTCCAGCCATGCGCGTCCTTGAACTTTCCAGGGGCGCGTCTTTAATTTCGTCGCACCGCAAACGACCAGTTTGCGTTACGTCAAACACCCGATGCTTAAGTTTCGCAACACGCTCACCGGCAAAGTTGAAGAGTTTCGCCCCCTAACCGAAGGCGAAGCTCGCCTCTACTATTGCGGCCCGACCGTCTGGGACTACGGCCATCTCGGCAACTTCCGTTCGGCCATCGCCGCCGACATCGTGCGACGCTACCTCAAGTTCAAAGGTTTCAAAGTGACTCACGTCATGAACATTACGGACGTCGAGGACCGCATCATCGCCAAATCGCAAGAAGCCGGCCTGAGCATTGACGACTACACCGCCAAATACATCGAGGCGCTCTGGGAAGACTTTGACGCCCTCGGTTGCGAGCGTCCGGAAGTGGTTCCGCGCGCCACCCGGCACATTCCCGAGATGGTGACGTTGATAGAAAAACTGCT
>JBKPNP010000403.1:0-2210 GCA_046732775.1 Acidobacteriota bacterium | reverse complement strand
CAGATCAACTGGCTGGTGGCGGATCAACTCGGCACGCCGCGCTTGATCTATGACAAGACCGGCTCACGCGCCGGCACCAAGCGACATGACTACCTGCCATTCGGTGAAGAGCTGTCTGAAGGCACGACCGCCAACCGAACCGGCACGTATGGCTACGGGGGCGACACTCTGCGCCAGAAGTTCACATCAAAAGAACGAGATGATGAAACTAAATTGGATTACTTCGGGGCTAGATATTACGCGAGTACTCAAGGGAGATTCACGAGCGTTGACCCTGAGAATTATCAGGCGATGCAAGACCTTGGTGATCCGCAGTCTTGGAACGCGTATGCCTACGTTAACAATAATCCGCTTGGAAGGGTTGATCCTGACGGGCGAGGGCTGTGGGACAGGATAAAGAACGCTTTTTTCTATGGACACTGGGTCGAAAATGACGAGCTTAGTAAACTGGAACAGGAGAGACGTGAGTGGCTCCAACAACACTATTACGAGAGAGACGCCCAAGGCAATTGGAGACCTTTCGATGCCAGCCAACTAAGCACGCAAGATGTTTTTGATAAGTATCGGGAAGTACAAGTCCTTTACGAAAACAAGGAGTTGCATCCCCTTACTAATCAAGAGATCATTCAAGCTTGGTCAAATGTAAGCCCAGGCCTAAGAGGCGACCCTTACCATCCTGAGGAAGTCGCAAAGCGACAAGCACAATGGGCCCCTAGGATTGCCGCGGAAGCGCGCAAAGAAGCATCAAGTGTTGGAGCACAACTTGTCAAAGAATTTAAGGAGACGGGTGTTGGACAAGCGGCGGGTAGATCAGGTGGACATGGAGTGCCGTTTGCTCGCGCAGGAGCTGAACTGATAAGAAGGGCAAAACTGGTAACTGACAACCCTGTCTATAAACAGGCCCTTCTCAATGAGGGAAAAAGGTTGATCAACCAGGCCACCACAATTAGCCATCGATGAGGACATATGATTGACGAAAGATTTTCGGCGGTATCTTTTGCATCGCGTGGGCTTGGTAGTAAAGCTGCGCGGGAGTGGGCCGACTTATTGGCTGAAGAAATACAGAAAGAGATGAATCAGGTAATCGAGCCTTGTCTCTCAAGAATTGTCGAACGCTTAAATGGGATGGGTCACGCTCTAAAGGCGGAGTACCCTCCTGCCCCGGGCGATTTCTCTTATCGAGATGACTGGCAGGACGAAACTGGCTATCACTGCAAGCTTCTTATCGGCTTGGATACCGTTGTCACGACCGGTTACGGCCACTTGATCACAGTGGAAGAGGCGCTGTCTTCCAAGTACGAGCCAGAATGATCTTCGTAGCTTGAATGGGCCGGCGGAAACGCGTTCAATCCAGATCACTCGATTAACAACGGAGCGCGGCTCTTCACAAACAAGGAAGGACAAGAAACCACGAATTTGTTAGAACCGGGTCAGTCAAATAATTGACTTGGACTGTTTGTCTTAAAAGCGAATGATCATCGGCATTGTGGCAGTAGACACGAACGGCGCGATTGGCAAAGACGGCAAGTTGCCGTGGCACTACTCTGCCGACATGAAGTTCTTCAAGGAGACGACGATCGGAAACGCGGTGGTGATGGGTCACAAGACGTGGCTCACACTAAAGAAGCCGCTGCCGCAGCGGCTGAACCTTGTTCTCAGCCGAAAATCTGAGATCGAGCCTCAGGAGTCAGTTATTGTTTTGCGGGACGTGGAGTCAGTACTGGAGAAGGCAACCGACCTCGATTGCGATCTCTACGTGATTGGCGGTGAGCAGGTTTATCGAGCTTTCGTCGATAACATTGATCGTTGGATCGTCACAAGAGTGCCGCTAACGGTTGAGGGTGCGGACGCGTTTGTGCCGCAAAACTACTTAAACGGCTTTCGCGAAGTGAACTCGAAGGAACTTGAGCCTAGTCTGGTGGCGCACTACTACGAGCGCAACGCCGCGCCTTAAACCAGGGAACCCGTGTTACCCAATTTCAGATCCAGCACGTCATGCCGCGTAATGATTCCCGTGATGCGCCCATACTCCTCAATCAAAACCGCAGGGCTACTCTGTAGCCGCTGCGTTACTTCCTGAGCACTCGCATCGACGTCCACCACCGGAAAACTTTCCTCCATCACTTCGCTGACGGCAGCCTCCAACAGGTGGCGATTGCGAACGACCTTGGCAAGGACGCGGTTCTCGCGCAACGACCCTACTGGCTTGC
>JBKPNP010000402.1:0-1834 GCA_046732775.1 Acidobacteriota bacterium | reverse complement strand
CCCCCGATAATCCCACCTAAGAACGAGGTTGAAACAAATGTTAGCAACCGCTATGAGATCGCTCCGTGAAGCAATTCGGGAGCTTCGGCCGGTCGTGTTTTGCCTTCTGCTAGCTCCAGTCGTCGCTCTGGCGCAACATGGCAGCCACTCGCACGGCTCAGTGCATTCACCCGTTAGCTGTTCGCCGCCAGCTCAAACGGAGTTCAATAAAGCAATCACCCTGCTGCATCACATGACCTACCCGCAGGCGCGCGAATCGTTTCAGCGGGTGGCCACTATCGATCCCGGCTGCGCCATGGCCCACTGGGGAATCGCGATGACTTTGTTTCAGCCGTTGTGGCCTACGCGGCCGGGGGCGGAAGCGCGCGAGCAGGGCTGGCAAGAGTTAGTTAAAGCGAACGCGCTGCAATCAACGCCGCGCGAACAGTTATTTATCGCCGCCGCTGAGGCGTTCTTCCGTGAGCCGGCTGCGAACGATTACTGGCTGCGTATCCGTCGTTGGGAGCAGGCGATGGAAAAAGTTTATACAGCATTCCCCGACGATGCCGAGGCGGCAACTTTCTATGCCCTCGCCCACCTCGCGACCACACCTCCAGACAAGATCACGCGCGCCAATGCGGATCGAGCGGCGGAGATCCTTTTGCGCGTTTACCAGAAGCAGCCGAACCATCCCGGCGCCATGCATTACCTCGTTCATGCCGATGACGTACCCGGACGCGAACGCGAGTTACTCGAAATCACACACAAGTATGAAATAGTCGCGCCGAACAATCCGCACGCGCTGCACATGCCGACGCACATCTACACGCGACTCGGCGATTGGAACGGCGTGATTCGCGGTAATCAGCGTGCAGCCCGCGCCGCTTTGAATTATCCGGCCGGCGAGCACGGCGAATTTGTTTGGGATGAATTTTGTCACGCCGTCGAATATTTGCTGTACGGCTATTTGCAGCAGGGTAACTACGCTGCGGCCGCCGCGCAGTTGAAACGGCTACAGCAGATGCCACATCTGGAGCCTTCGTTCAAGACTGCTTTTCACCTTGCCTCGACACAGGCTCGTTATGTGCTGGAGCGACGTGCATGGACCGAAGCAACGAAGCTGATTCCCAGGCAGCCTGCCAATCTCAATTGGGATCGCGCGACCTGGCCGGAAGCAATCCTTCACTTCGCGCGCGGTCTCGGCGCCGCGCATCTGCAACGTGTGGCCGAAGCGAAAGCGGAAAACCAACGCCTCAACGAACTCGACGCGATGACGCAAAAGATGGGTGAAGATTTGTTTGCGCGAAATATTCGCCTGCTGCGTTTGGAGTTGAGCGCCTGGATCGCGCACGCAGAAGGCCGTCAGACCGAAAGCGTTTCGTTAATGCAGGAAGCGGTTGCGCTTGAACAGTCGACTCCAAAACCGCCGGTCACTCCGGGACCGACGTTGCCGGCCGAAGAATTGTTGGGCGATCTCTTGTTTGAACAGAAGAACTTTGCGGACGCGCGCGCGGCCTACGAACGCTCACTGAAGTTGTATCCGAATCGGCTGAACAGCCTCAAAGGTAAGGCGAATGCCGCACGGGCGTTGAAGGCCAGCCGGGTGTTGCGCTCGAAAGTCGTCCGATTAGTTCCTTGAGGATCTGAACTGTTATCGCCGCAGAGCCGCGAGATGTTTATAGATACGCGATTGCCCTTATGATCCCCGCACCGAGAGAAATGCCTGGTGTTTCTCTCGGTGCGGAAGAGGTGAGAAGGCGTGGTGTTCTATAAACATTACGTGCCTACGGCACGTTTTTGTCCGGACTTCGCGGACATATCCATAAGGTGGGAAACTGTTCACCGCGCGCCGTTC
>JBKPNP010000401.1:0-2089 GCA_046732775.1 Acidobacteriota bacterium | reverse complement strand
GTGTCGGCTAGTAGGGTCGCCAGCTCGTCTTGTTTCTTGCTCCGCTCGATGTTCGCATTACTCACAACGTAAATAGTCGTCTGAGCTTGTAGCGCTGCTGTCAGTGCGGCAGCAAAAGTAATTCCCTGGTTGCTGTCGATGCCATCTGTCAAAACTATTATCGCGTGCCTGGCGTTCTTTCGCGGAGCCTGTTCTCGGGCTGCGAGTAGCATCGCGTCATGAAACCTTGTGAATTTGCCCGGCACAATCCGCCGCAGAGCTCGTCGCAACTGAAGCAGACTCCCCGTCCAGTCCTGCAACATCACCACGCGATCGTCAAACTGGATCAAACTGATTCGGTCGTCCTTTGCCAGGTGTGAAGCAAAACCTTCAGCCGCGTTGCGAAAGTCGTCGAGATTCCCGGCAACTGAAGATGAGGCATCAACAATGAGCGCCACATCGACAGGAACATTGCGCAGACTGAAATCACTTAGCGTTTGTTCGGCGTCGTCTTCAAAGATTCGGAAGTCTTTACGGGTAAGGTTACTCACCAACGATCCGTTGCGATCCCGGACTGTTACCGGCAGAAGTATTTCCGTGGTGTTCACGGAAATCACGTCGTCCGGATCGATTTCCTGCTCTTCCTGATTCGGTGATGGTGTCGGAGACGGTGATCTGGTCTGCGCGAACGCAGCGGTTTGGATCAGCAGAAATAGACCAAACAATAACGCGCATCGGATCAAACAGCGTCCGTTCGGGACTTGCGCACGCGGCATGGTCTAGTTCCCTTTGCTCTTCGAAGGACTGGCAGATTGCGAGCTTCCGGAATCGTCGCCCATCGCCAGCGTCATGGCGCGGATGATTGGTTCTGTCACACGGCGGCGGCGCAGTTCTTCCAGCTTTGCCACAGACAGCTCGAAATCCACCGGCGAGTCTTCAATGCGTTTGATAATTGTGCCTTCCGAGAATCCAGCTTCGACTAGTTTGATCACTGAATCGTTGGTGAGTGTCGGTGTCTTCTCAAGCTTGAGCGCCTCGCCGCCTTCCGCGGCAGGACGCAGAATTCGCGCAGTCACGCTGCCCGTCGCTCTGGTTTCACCGTCGTTTCCCCCGCTCATGCCACGTCCACCTGACTCGCTTCGCGAACCAGAGCTGCTGCCGAAAATATCCGTGCCCGGTTGTTTTTGAGAGTTGCCGGATCCGCCTCTCAATCCGCCGTCATCCATCCATTCTTCATCGGCGATGGAGAACGACTCACTTTGTCCGAGCATCGCAAGGATCACGTTCTCGCTAACGCCGTTACGTTTCAGCTCGATCAGCTTGTCAGGTTCCAAGTTGAACCGGCTCGCGCGACTGTGAATGATCGCGATAACTGTCTTCTCCTTGAAACCGGCGCGAACAAGTTTGACCACCGCTGCGTTTGTCAGCGGCGCCTCACCTTGCTGCGCGAATGCCGCAGGCACTGATGAAAGGACTAAAAGCGCTGCGGCAATTTTAACCAACAGACTCGGCAAACGTTTTTGGCTGGTGAGTTTTTTGGAGGCAAGTGTTTTCACTGTCCATCTCCTACAACAATGATGTTCCGTTTGGCGGGGACCGTTTTGGCACGGCCATATCGGTAGCTGATCCGTCGCACGTAGTTTTGAGTCTCGCGGTACGGCGGCACGCGGCGGCCAAACTTCAGCACCGCGCCTTCGCCCGCATTATAGCTCGCAAGCACCAGGTCAATGCGACCATTAAACTGCGCGAGCAGCTGTTTCAGGTACCGGGTTCCTCCGGCGATGTTCTGTGCGGGATCACCCGGTCGGCGCACGCCGAAACGCGCCGCAGTCCCCGGCATTAGTTGCATCAAGCCACGCGCGCCTTTCGGCGACAACGCTCGCGAGTTGAAGTGTGACTCCTGCTCCATCACACAAAAGATCAGATAGGGATCGACGCCATATTGCGCACCGCTTTGTTTAATCCAGCCGTCAATTTTCGCGTTGCCCGTCGTCCAGCCCCGTGCTTTTTTGTTGCCGGCGACTGCGTCGAGCTCACGTTCGATATGGTCGATGCGCGCGCGTTCGACGAAGACCGACAGCGACCCTCGTTGATACCAGGCACCCGCCGC
>JBKPNP010000400.1:0-2022 GCA_046732775.1 Acidobacteriota bacterium | reverse complement strand
CCTCGCGTCAAGCAAGTCGAGAAGCTTGATTAGCTCTCCCGTGAGAAGAAGGTTGGTGTGGGTGTTTTCCTGATTAGCGGCGTGCAACGTTGCTCGAACGTCAGCAGGTATCGCATCGATATCAAGGCCCTCGAGCTGTTTATAAAGCAGTGGAACAACGCAGTGCCTCTCCGCCAATCGCAGCAGCTTCGCCCAATCCACGTCCGAACTGCGCAGTGACGGCGAGCCCTCGGCAGCGACGCCGAGGGACCGTCGCACCGCGCAAATCAAAATCTCAGCTTCAGCGGGTGTGACTATCAAGCTAAAAGAAAGACCCGAGTAGAACACCCGGAACGGCGAATCGTTAAAGTGGGTTGTTGGGGAACGTGAGCTTACTGCAAGTGTTCGACGAGAGCATCCAAAACGGCAGGCAGGTTTTCGAAGCCGGGGTTGAAGCTGAAATCGTAGATTGGAGTTTTTGCGGCAAGGTCCAGGTAGTGATCAATTACAAGCCGCTTGCGTTGCGAGTCATGCATCGTGAACCAGCAAGCGTGGCCGAGAATCGTGGAGAACGCTTCCGCAAAAGGAAGACGCCGCACGTTAACTTTCGCATCAGCGTCATCTATGCGGCGCAGAACGAATACAGAGGCCAGCGGCGCAGTCCCGAGGGCGGGCCCGGGCTCCGCTGTGTCAGTAGTCGCGGTTGACTCGTTCTCAAAAAAAGCCGAAGCGGTGGGCCGTAGGCGAATCTCGAATGGCAGGGCGAAGGTCTGAATGCCTTCGCTTGCAGTCTCAAAGGCGACTACATCATCCCCCCACAAGGGAAAGCCCCGGCGACTTAGTGCGTAAGCGAGTGTCGACTTCCCTACCAACGACGCGCCGCATAATGCTGTCACTCCCGCGGAGGACGAAACCGCACTGGCGTGAAGGATCTCGCACCCCCGCACTTGAAGCGCCATCGGCAAGACTCTGCGCCGGTAGGCATCAAGCACTAAATCCTCTTCTGTGTCGCTGGTAACTGCTGCCGCGACTTCATCGTCGTCCGCGGTAAAGCGAAAACTTGCCAGACCAGGCAGGTGCATCCAGCATTCTTCGCCGACGATCTGGCCGTAGGCGTAGACTGATCCGGCGTGATCACGCCAGATTTCCACCGGTGCATTTACTGGTGGAACAGCCGGCGGCGGCATAGCCTCAACAGCCTTGATGCTTAGCTTCATCATCGTGCGGTAATCGGGGGCGAGGAAGCAACGACGTGCGTCTCGCCCAGATCGCTAACCCTGACCTTTTGGCTTGTTGGTGTCGCCACTATCTGCGAGGGTCACGCTGGTCTTGCCCCCACCTGAACGCACCACGTCCTTGGCCTCTCCCGCGTACGTAAGCTTCATAGGTTCCCAGGGCTTACCTGCGACCTCGGCAACCTCTTTGAGATCGGTGCCAGTTTCTGAGACCTTCTTATTATCGGTTTCCATATTGCGGCTCCTTCTATCCAACATGGGCCTGTGCCCACGATTCCAAGTTCAGCATACTCCAGGCGAGATGGGCCTCGCCAATCTTTTCGCGTGAGAGCAGTCGTTCAAAAGCAGGACCGATCGCACGCTCGTCAACAACACCCAAATCGGCAAGGGCGGGACTTCCACCCAATTGCCTCCGAATATTATGCGCATCCCGATATATTAAAGACGAATAAAAACGTGTTGCCTCCAACTTTCGCTGCTGCTCGAAACCGAGATTCGGAAAGCGGCGCGCCAGCGATGCGCGCACCAAACCCTTGGTGCGACCCTCGCTTAACAAAAGAAACGGCGGCGTTCGATACATGAGATCCACGAGATCGGGATCCCATATCGGATGCAACACTCGCACGCCCGCCATTTGGCCAAAATTGAACAGCTCTTCAATTTCCCAGGATACGAGCGGGTGATCGAGCGCCGTCCTGGCTTCGCGCAAATAAAAGCTCTCGGAAGTATTCGGCTCCCTGACGCTTTTCTGCTCCCAGCGGTCCTGTAATTCGCGCCGCAATTCGGCATCAGGCGCTAACCAGGCAGG
>JBKPNP010000399.1:0-13505 GCA_046732775.1 Acidobacteriota bacterium | reverse complement strand
CTTAGGAAGCCCGCACCGCACTTTTTTGAAATCGGCAATTAGCAATCGGAAATCGGAACTGTCATCACTTCTGGTAAGGCAATCCATGAATAATCGTGAATGCCCGGTATAGTTGTTCCAGCAACAACACGCGCGCCATCTCGTGCGTCAGCGTCAAGCGCGACAAACTCCAGCGCTTGTGTGCGCGCGCCGCAAGTTCATCTGAGACACCACTCGGTCCGCCGATGATGAATGCCACCTCTTTGGTGCCCTCGTCCTGCCAGCGTTTGATCTCGCCGGCTAACTGCTGCGAAGTCCATTCAATGCCCTGCGCGTCGAGCAACACATTTACTGCGCCCTCGCGCAACCCGTCTGAGATGCGCTTCGAATCTTTATCGATGCCCGTCTTTTCAGGCAACGCGCCGCTCTCGCGGAATTCCGAAATTTCACAACGCGTGAAATGCGAGAGCCGTTTCAAATATTCGTCAGCCAGCGCTCTTAAGTGAGCGTCCTTCGTCTTGCCAGTCCAAAGTAGTCGCAGCCGCATCAGTCGAGAAAGGATGAAGGCGGAAGGATGAAGGATGAAAAGAGCGGGCTGACGATCGGCGTCGGTTCTGGTTTTACTTCATCCCTCATCCCTCATCCTTCCGCTCCCGCCTTCATCCTTTTTTCGCTTTGCCAATTTTTCGTAAAGGTTCTTTCTGCTGATTCCCAGCACGCGCGCCGCTTCGGTCTTATTGCCGCCGCAGTTGTTAAGCACCTGCTCTACATATTCGGCTTCAACTTCAGCCAGCGTGCGCGGCTCGAGTTGCAGGCGTTGGACGCCAACGGAAGCGCGAATCGGTTGTGGCAGATTTTCCAGCTCGAGGCGGCGGCCGCTCGAAACAATCACCGCGCGTTCGATTATGTTCGCCAGCTCACGCACGTTGCCGGGAAATTGATAGTCAACTAAGACTGCCAGCGCCTCAGCCGAAATCTCGTTAACCTCGCGACCGTGCTTGGCCGAGTAGGCACTCACGAAAGCGTCGACCAATTCGTTCAAGTCCTCACGGCGTTCACGCAACGGTGGCACTTCGATTTGCACCACGTGCAGACGGTAATAGAGGTCCTCGCGAAAGTGTTGTCGTTTGACCGCGTCAGTTAGGTCGACGTTTGTCAGTGCAATCAAACGCGCATCGACCTTTATCGTCTTGCGTCCACCCAACCGTTCGAATTCACGCGTCTCAATCACACGCAGCAACTTCGCCTGCGAGTCGGTTGAAAGATGCGCAATCTCGTCGAGCACGAGCGTGCCGCGGTGTGACGCTTCGAGCCGCCCGGGCTTGTCGTCAGAGGCGCCGGTAAAAGCGCCGCGCTCATAACCAAACAACTCGGCTTCCAACAAACCACCAGGCAGAGTGCCACAGTCGATCTTGACGAACGGTTGCGTCGCTCGTTTTGATTGCGAGTGGATGTAAAACGCAAGGGCGTCTTTACCGACACCCGACTCGCCCGTGACCAACACATTCGCGTCAGTTTCAGCAACACGCTCAGCGAGACGAACTGCCTCGCGCATTGCTGCCGAACGCGCAACCAGCTCAATCACGATTCGCTTCTCAAAGAACTTCCGGCGCCGCCCGAATACTCCGGCGGCAGACTAACGCGTTTCGATTCTCGCCACAGCCGCTCGAGGTCATAAAAGGTGCGCGCCTTCTCGTGAAAAATGTGCACCACAAAATCACCGTAATCCAGCAGGATCCATTCGGCAGTCTTGTAACCTTCGGTGCGCATCACGGGAGTGCCCGCCTTCTTCAGCGTCTCGACGACTTCATCGGAAATCGCTTGCACCTGTCGCTCGTTGGCGCCACTGGCGATGACGAAGTAATCAGTGAAGCTGGCGATCTCGCGCAGGTCCAACACCACGACGTTCAGCGCTTTCTTTTCCGCCGCCGCCGAAAGTGCCATCACAATCGGTTCTTCGAGCTCAGACACATCCGTCTGCTTCAAAGCCGCCGTAGGTTGCAGACTCCCGCTGGTGGCAGGGCTCAATGACTGTTGCTTAATGCTTGAATTTTCCTTCATGCCTGGTTCCGATATAGCCGGTATTTCCTAACGTAAGCCGCCACTTCCGGCGGCACTAAATTATTTAACTCTGCAGAATCAGCGGCGGCAGCGTGTCGAATCTCAGTTGCCGAGACCGGCAACTGCACTGCGTCAGTAACAAAAATCTTCGGGCTACCTTCACCCGAACCGGTTCGCGAAGCTGTTCCGCGCACGTCTTCAATACGCGCAGCCACCTCGGCGCCAACGCGATCAGTTCGGATTTCAAAACCGGGCCGCGTTACCACGATGACGCTGGCAAGCGTCAGTAGCCGTTGCCATTCACGCCACGTGGTAATCTCATCCCAGGAGTCGGCCCCCATTACAAAGAACAGATCGGCTGCGTCTTTAAAATGCGAACGGAAGTACTCGAGCGTATCAACCGTATATCGCGGACCGGGCCCAT
Organism: Acidobacteriota bacterium; assembly: GCA_046732775.1. GTDB lineage: Bacteria > Acidobacteriota > Blastocatellia > Pyrinomonadales > Pyrinomonadaceae > PSRF01. Next base: position 11,041 of record JBKPNP010000399.1, on the reverse strand, counting down.
CCAACTCGACTGTTGAAATCGAAAGCCGGGGGTCATCGCTCGTCGCCAGCGCCAGCATCGCGTAACGATGAAACGCAGACGAGACAGCTCGGTCGACCTTGTGCGGCGCGACTCGGGCCGGCACAAACAAGAACTCATCGATCTCAAATAACTCTGTTACCCGGCGCGCGATTTGGAGATGAGCGCGGTGCACTGGATCGAATGTGCCGCCATAGATCGCAATGCGTCTCCGCTGTTCCATGTGCATCCATCACACTACCAACTCGATGACGCCGTCCTGTTCCGACTCTTTCTTCAACTCATCCAGTAGAACGGACATCGCAGCCACGAGTTCTTTCGTACCCTCGTTCGTCACCGACGAAATTTGATAAAAGGGCACGCCGTCCGCGAGCGCCTGTTGCTTCAGTGCTTCGAGTCGCTCGGGCTCATCGAGTGCGTCGATCTTAGTGGCCACTACGATCTGCGGACGCTTTGCCAGCACCGGATCGTAAGCGAGCAATTCGTGATTCAACTTCTGATAATCTTCAACCGGATCGCGGCCGGAGAAAGATGAAACATCGACCAGGTGCAACAGCAGTTTGGTGCGTTCGATGTGTCGCAGAAACCGATCCCCCAACCCTGCGCCCTGATGTGCGCCTTCGATCAATCCGGGCATGTCGGCAATGACCAGGGTTCGAAAGTCACCAAGATCGACGACGCCAAGATGCGGCTCAAGGGTAGTGAATGGGTAGTCTGCGATCTTCGGTTTGGCGGCGGAAACGGTTGAAATAAACGTCGACTTGCCGGCATTCGGAAACCCCAGCAGCCCGACATCCGCCAGCAGCTTGAGCTCCAACTGCAGCTCAAATTCTTCACCCTCGCTGCCGGCCTGGTGATAACGCGGCGCACGATTGGTTGAAGTGGCAAAGTGGGAATTACCGAAGCCTCCCCGTCCGCCTTTAGCCGCGAGCCAGCGTGCGCCGTCGTGATTGAGGTCGTGCAACAGCTCGCCGTTAGTACTGTCAAATATCTGCGTGCCTAACGGCACCTTAATCGTGTGATGCTCGCCGTCACGTCCGGAGCAATTTGAACCCTCGCCATGCCGGCCGCGCTCCGCGATGTGTTCAGGAGTAAAGCGCAAGTGAAGCAGAGTATTCAGTGACGAATCAGCGACGATCCAAACATCTCCGCCACGACCACCGTCGCCGCCCGAAGGACCACCGCGCGGCACAAACTTCTCCCGCCGAAAAGCAGTTACGCCGTTTCCGCCGTGGCCACCTCGAACATGAATCTTGACGCGATCAATAAACATCTAAAATCAAAAGACGCCCGGCGCAAAGTCTCGAGACTTGGCTCAGGCGTCGCGTTATAGCGTTGTTCTTTTGCACCGGGCTATGCTGAAGTCGCCTGCTCCTGCGGATATACGCTGATAAATTTTCCCGTACGACCTTTATCTTCAAACTTAACTACGCCGGCGACCAGCGCGAACAGCGTGTCGTCTTTACCGCGGCCGACGTTTTTCCCGGGCTTCCATTTGGTGCCGCGCTGGCGCGCCAGAATGTTTCCGCCGAGCACGCTTTCGCCGCCAAACTTCTTCAAGCCAAGTCGCTGCGAATTTGAATCGCGGCCGTTACGAGATGAACCAACTCCCTTTTTATGTGCCATTGCTTCTCCAAGTAATGAGTTATGAGTGATGAGTTATGAGTAAGAACAAATCGCTTTCGTCCCTGCGCTCATCACTCATTACTCATCGCTCATTACTGTCTTTATCCTATCGAATCAATCGTGATCGTTGTGTAACCCTGACGGTGACCCTGTTTGCGCTTGTACTGTTTGCGACGCTTCTTTTTGAAGATCACAATCTTAGTACCGCGCCCATGGTCAATCACCGTCGCCGAAACCTTCGCTGCACCAACTACGGGCGCGTCTGCGTCGCCGCCGTTGCCGGCCGTCAACATTGCGTCGAGCTCAATCGACTTGCCGGCTTCGGCATCGATTGAAGGAATCCGTATTGTGCTGCCCTTTTCGACGACAAACTGTTTGCCGCCTGTTTTTATTACTGCATATGCCATGTCTTTGTCCTCTTAGACGAGCCCAGCCCCTATGGAAAAGTCGGATATTATAGGCGGCCGACAAGCAAACGGCAAACGGCCACGCTCATCCCGCCAGTGCTCCCACTCGTCCTTCGTTAACATTAGCTTTTGAAGGGCTTTTCGTTAGGAAATACTCCATAAAGCTGGTTGAAATGTCTCCGGAGCGGAACTTCGGATCGTCCATGATCTTCAGGTGTAAAGGAATCGTAGTTTTGATGCCTTCGATCACCATAGCCTCGAGCGCTCGCTTCATGCGGGCGATTGCCAAATCACGGGTGCGCGCATGAGTGATGACCTTCGCTATCATCGAATCGTAAAACGGTGGCACGCGGTAGCCCGAGTAAACGTAAGTGTCGACTCGGACGCCAGGACCGCCCGGTAGATTAAACGCCGTAATAACGCCGGGAGACGGCGCAAACGTCTCAGGGTTTTCAGCATTGATGCGGCACTCGATGGCGTGTCCGACGATCATCAGGTCGTCCTGCGTGTAACCCAGGCGCTCGCCTTCCGCGATGCGAATCTGGTTGCGCACGATGTCGGCCAGCGTAACCATCTCCGTCACCGCGTGCTCCACCTGGATGCGCGTATTCATCTCCATGAAGTAGAACTTGTTGTCCTGATCGAGAAGGAATTCGACGGTGCCGGCACTCGCGTAACTGAGTTTTTTACAGGCGGCCACTGCCGCGTTTCCCATCTCGTTGCGCAGCTCCGGCGACAACACCACCGAGGGCGCTTCCTCCAGAAGTTTTTGGTGGCGGCGCTGAATGGAGCACTCGCGTTCGCCGAGGTGAATACAATCGCCGTATTCATCGGCCAGCACCTGGATTTCAATGTGGCGCGGATTCTGAACGTAGCGTTCGATGTAGACAGTGCCGTCCTTAAAGGCCGCTGCCGCTTCAGTCGAGGCAGCCTCGAGGGCTTTGCCTAAATCCTCAGGCTTATGGACGATGCGCATACCGCGGCCGCCGCCACCGGCTGACGCTTTCACGATCACCGGGAACCCAATCTCGCGCGCCAACCGCAAACCTTCGTCTTCGGAGGTTATCGGATCGGGGCTGCCTGGAAGCACCGGCAAGCCCGCTTCAGTCATCGCGCGCCGCGCTTCCACCTTGTCTCCCATCAAACGAATGATGTTAGCCGGCGGTCCGATAAACTTGATGTTGCAAGCGGCGCAAATCTCCGCGAAGTAAGACGACTCGGCGAGAAACCCATAACCGGGATGAATTGCATCGACGTTGAAAATTTCAGCAGTGCTGATGATGGCAGGGATGTTCAGATAACTCTGAGCCGAAGGCGCGGGCCCGATGCAGGCCGCCTCGTCGGCGAAGCGCACGTGCAGCGAATCCCGATCGACGTCGCTGTGGACCGCGACTGTCTTGATGCCCATCTCTTTACAAGTCCAGATGATGCGACAGGCGATCTCGCCGCGATTGGCGATCAGGATCTTTTTGAACTTTCTGATCTCAGGTGCCATGTTGACCAAAGTCGAAAGTCCAAAGTCAAAAGTCTTCCGTCCTCACCGGACTTTGGACTTGCGACCCTGGACTTTGAACTATTTCTTAATGCCGAACAGCGGCTGGCCATACTCAACCGGCTGTCCGTTTTCAACGTAAATCTTTGCCACTTCTCCGCTAACTTCCGCCTGAATCTCGTTCATGAGTTTCATCGCTTCAATGATGCAGACGACGGTGTCAGCCTCAACCGTGGCGCCGATTTTTACAAATGACTCCGCCGTTGGCGAAGCAGCGCGATAAAAAGTTCCCACGATGGGCGAAGGGATAATGTGCAGGTCCTGATCTTCAGAGGCTTCGGTCTGCGCTTTCGCGCCGGGATGCGAGGGCGCCGAAGTGCGAACGTTTGTCTCAGCCGGCGGAGCACTTGGAGGCGCGAGTTCTCTGACGCGAGTGGCGGGTCCTAATTCACTCATCTCGGCGCCACGTCGAAATCGCACGCGAAAACCTTCGCGTTCGAGTTCGAACTCCGAGAAGTCGTTCTCGCGAATGAGTTGAATCAGCTCACGCAACTCGTCCATGTTGATGGAATTGTCGGTGGCAGTGGAACGGCGGCGGCGACGGCCACGCACCGGTTCGACCGAAACGTCTCCCTCAGTTTCGGCTACGGCTTCCAGCGCTTTTTTTTCGGTACCGGAATCGCTCATCTTTTTTTATGCGGTCAAAAGGAAGAAAGTACCCTATGAAAGTGTTGAGCCCCAAAAGACTCGGGGGCAGTGCCGAACGTCAATTGGGGCATTTCTGCCGGGGCGATTTTCAAACGTGAGCGCGATCTAGCTCTCTTCGTTTCCGCCCGACTCAGTCTCAGCGGCGTCAGCATCTTTGTCGGATGCTTTTGCTTCAGTCTTTTTCGGAGCCTCAACTTCTTTACGAGGGGCTGCGCTTCTGGCTTCCGTTCCCTTTTTCTTTTTAGTGCCCGCTGATTTACGCTTCTTCGCAGACTCTACCGCATCGCGCTCGCCCTGATTGTCCACCAATTCAATAATCGCGAGCTCAGCATTGTCACCGGCGCGCCGGCCGAGCTTGAAGATGCGAGTGTAACCACCGGGACGATCTTTATATCGTTCGCCCAACTCGTCGAACAAACGCCTCAACGCCGCGACTCCCGCCGTACGCGGCAGACGCGCCTGACCGCGTTTTCCGGTTTGCGCGGCAGCCTGCATGTTGCCCGCGTGAAAGAACCCGGCAGCCTGGCGACGAAGATGCAGCGCGCGCGCGCCGGTGTCTTCACCAGTCAGGTTGTTCGCCTTGCGTGAAAGAGTGATCGCGCGCTCAACAAACGGGCGCAGCTCTTTGGCTTTGGGAAGCGTGGTCACGATGCGCTCTTCGCGCGAATTGATCAGCGAAACGGCGAGGTTGCGAAGCATTGACATGCGATGTTCGCTGGTTCGTCCAAGTTTGCGATGTGCTTTTAGGTGTCGCATGACGTCAAAAAACCTGTGGTGCTCGAGTCCTTCAGAAAACGCTTCGCAGCGTAAAAGTTATTGTTCGTCGTCGTTGTCCGGGAAATCGCTGAGGTCCGCGTTGTCGCGGCCGCCGGTACCCGGAATCGGATTTCCCTGTTCGTCAAATTCCATCCCGAAGTCCAGGCCCATGCCGTTCAGGATTTCCTTGATCTCGTTCAACGACTTCTTGCCGAAATTCTTCGTCGCCAGCATCTCGCGCTCACTGCGTTGCACTAAATCGCGAATGGTGCGGATATCGGCGTTCTTCAAACAGTTGTACGAACGCACCGATAACTCGAGCTCGTCAACTGAACGATCGAGCTGGTCGTTTCGCGGCAGCGGCGGACGCTCGATCTTCGAATAGGCAAAATCGTCAGTGTCCTCTTCAAAGTTGATGAAGATCGACATGTGGTCCTTAATCAACTTGGCCGCCAACCCGATCGAATCTTCCGGCTTCACCGAACCGTCCGTCCACACTTCAATCGTCAACTTATCAAACTCGGTGTTCTGACCGAGACGAGCAGCTTCGACCGTGTAGTTAACTTTTTTGACCGGCGTGTGAACTGAATCGATCGGAATGTAGCCCAAGGAAAGGTCTTCGTCGAAATTTCGATCAGCAGAGACGTAACCGCGACCGCGCTTCAAGCGCATTTCAACGCGCAATGAACCGCCTTCACTAACCGTAGCAATGTGCACGGTCGGATCGAGCACTTCAACGTCAGCATCTGTCTCGATATCAGCGGCAGTGACTTCTCCGGCTGAGTCCTTGGAAATGCGCAACGTCTTCGACTCGTTGCCGTGCAGCTTGAAAGGCACCTGCTTAAGATTCAGAATCACGTCGGTGGCGTCTTCGACAGCGCCCTTGATTGAAGAGAACTCGTGCTCGACTCCTTCAATCTTCACGGCCGTGACCGCCGCGCCTTCAATCGACGAAAGCAATGCCCTGCGGAGTGAATTGCCGACGGTGGTACCGAAGCCTCGCTCGAAGGGTTGCGCTGAAAAGCGCCCGTACCGTTCGGTAAGTGTTTCGGAGTCTGCCGCCAGACGACGGGGCATCTGAAATCCTGTCCAAAGATTATTTTGATCCATAGCCATAGCGTTTTTGAGTCCCGATTTAAGAATGCTGTTGTCCGCGAGCTGCCATTCCAGACAGCCCGCGGGTCTGTATTACTTGCTATAAAGCTCGACGATAAGTTGCTCGTTAATCGAGCGGTCGATATCTTCGCGCGATGGCAGCCCACTGATCCGCGCGGACATATCGCCGCCATCCTGAGAAATCCAGGACGGGCGGCCGCGTCCGGAGGCGGTTTGCCACGCGCCTTCGATATGCGGATTCTTGCGGCTTGCTTCTTTGATACTGATCGCCTCGCCGGCTCTCACCTGGTACGACGGAATATCCACTTTCTTTCCGTTGACCAGAACGTGGCCGTGGTTCACCAACTGACGTGCCTGGCGGCGAGAGGTTGAAAACCCTGCGCGGTAAACTGCGTTATCGAGACGGCGCTCCAGCAGGAACAACAGGTTCTCACCTGTAATTCCCTTCATGCGGGCGGCGCGTTCGAAGTAATTACGGAACTGTCCTTCGAGGACGAAGTAAATACGTTTGACCTTCTGCTTTTCGCGCAATTGCAGGCCGTAACCGACCAGCGCCTTGCCGCGACGCATCGTGTTTCCGTGTTGTCCGGGTGGCTGAGTGCCGCGCTTCTCGATTGGACAAGAAGGTTTGTAGCACCGGTCACCTTTGAGAAAAAGCTTTGCACCTTCACGGCGGCACAAGCGGCACACCGCATCTCTATACCTAGCCAACTGTTTCTGCCTCCAGTCTAAATTCGACGGAAAAGTTTACAGACTGAGCGTTTACATTTAGCTCAGCCCTTCATCCTTTAGGTTAATCACACTTCAAACTTCAAAACTAAACTCTGCGACGCTTCGGCGGACGGCAACCATTGTGCGGAATCGGTGTCGTATCTCGGATGGTGACGACGCGAATTCCAGCGTTGGCAATGGCGCGGATGGCCGACTCACGGCCGCCGCCAGGTCCCTTAACTCTGACTTCACATTGCTGCATGCCCGCTTCGTGCGCTTTCTTCGCGGCTTCATAAGCGGCTTGCTGCGCGGCGAATGGCGTCCCCTTGCGCGAACCGCGGAAACCACGCGCGCCGGCTGACGACTGTGCAATCAGGTTACCCTCGAGGTCGGTAATCGAAATCATCGTGTTGTTGAAAGAGGCCGCAACGTGCGCAATACCCATTGGCACATGCTTCTTCTCTTTCTTACGAAAAACTTTTTTCTTTCCAGTTGCTTTTGCCATTTTGAAATTTCAGATTTCAGATTTGCTGTTCGACCACTAGAGCGCCAATGTCGAGCGCTTCAAACAAACGCTACTTCTTGCCCGGCGCTTTCTTCTTGGCCACTGTCATACGTCGCGGCCCTTTGCGGGTGCGAGCGTTGGTGTGGGTGCGCTGACCGCGCACAGGCAGTGCGCGACGATGACGAAGTCCGCGATAGCAGCCAATGTCCATCAGACGTTTAATGTCCATCTGGATGCGCTTGCGCAAATCACCTTCGATTTCGCCCTGCGCTTCGAGAATCGATCTGATGCGACCGAGCTCGTCGTCGTTGAGGTCTCGCACGCGAGTGTCAACGTTAATCGCAGCCTCTTTGAGAATCGAAGTCGCGCGCGATCTACCGATCCCGTAGATATATGTCAGACCAACTTCGGCCCTTTTGTTCGGTGGAAGATCGACGCCTGCTACACGTGCCATTGTTAGTGAATACTCTCCAGTTAGTAATTGCGTCGCGGCTATGATCGCGACTAAAGCAATATCGTTAGCCTTGCCGTTGCTTGTGTTTCGGGTTTACGCAGATGACTCGGACCACGCCCTTGCGGTGAATCACCTTGCACTTGTCGCACATCTTTTTTACTGAAGCCCGGACTTTCATCTCTTACAACCTCAACTCTTTTATTTGTACCGGTAAGTGATGCGACCACGATTGAGGTCGTAGGGCGACAGCTCAACCAGCACTCGATCACCCGGAAGAATCCGAATGAAATGCTTGCGCATTTTCCCCGAAACGTGCGCCAGCACTTGATGTTCGCTCTCTTCCAGCGCGACCCGAAACATGGCGTTAGGCAAAGTCTCGAGGACTTTGGCCATAACCTCTATCGCTTCTTCCTTCGCCATATCCGCTCAGAACGAATTTGCCTGTACCGACAAACTGCAAATAGTAGCACGCCATAAACGCTTTGCCAAGGCGAGCTCGGTGTTGGGCTTACGGCTTTATCCTGACGTCATTTGTACGTTTTCCAAGGCCTTTTCCTGCGTGACTCTGGTCAAAACCTGGGGGCCTTCCTCGGTAATCGCAATCGTGTGTTCGACGTGGGCGCTGGGCTTGCCATCGAGCGTCACCACGGTCCAGCCGTCAGCTAAAACCTTGGTGTGATGCGTCCCCAGATTGATCATCGGTTCAACTGCGAAAACGTAGCCCGCTTTGATTTTAGGCCCCTGTCCCGGCTTTCCGTAGTTCGGAATTTGCGGATCTTCGTGCATGCGCCGGCCAATACCATGGCCAACATATTCACGCACCACCGAATACCCTTGCGCCTCGGCGTGCTGCTGCACCGCGGCGCCGATATCTCCGAGATGCTTCCCGGGCCGGCACTGCTCAATCGCAAGCTCGAGGCACTCTTCAGTCGCCTTCACCAGCTTCAGCCACTCTTCGGAAACCTTACCGATCGGCACCGTAGTCGCAGTGTCGCCGACAAATCCTTCGAGCGTCGCACCGCAATCGATCGAAAAAATGTCGCCGTCTTTCAGCGTGTAATCGGAGGGAAAGCCGTGTACCACCTGCTCGTTTACCGAAGCGCAAATCGAATACGGAAAACCGTGATAACCCTTGAAGGTCGGCAACGCGCCACCATCGCGAATCATTTTTTCAGCGGCGCGGTCGATCTCGATCGTCGAGACGCCGGGAGCCGCGAGCTGCCGCAACTCCTGCAGCACCAGACCGGCGAGCCGTCCCGCAGCTCGCATCTTTTCAATTTCCTTTTTTGACTTCCCGATGATCATTTGAAAGCTGAGGCCGTGTGAAAAGTCACTCTTAAATTACCACGGTTCCCGCGTTGCTCTTAACTCTTCACGCTTCACTATTCTTAACTATCTTCTCGATATCCTGATAGATCGCCTCTGTTTCCCTCGTGCCGTCTACCACGTGAAGAAGGTTTGCGGCCCGGTAATAATCAAACAGCGGCCGAGTTTGTTCCTCGTAGGTTTGCAAACGCGCTTCTACCGTTCCCGGATTATCGTCAGCGCGATGATTCAACTGCGTATCGGGGTGGAAATCGCAAACGTTATCGTGTCTCGGCGGTTTCAAATAGATGTTGTATATCTCGCCGCAGACCGGACAGTTGCGGCGGCCCACCATCCGCTTCGCCAGCAACTCCCGCGGCATTTCAATCTTGATCGCCTGGATTTTTTTGCCTTGTTCGGCGGCGAGTTCGTCCAACATCCCTGCCTGCGCCGGCGTACGCGGAAAGCCGTCGAGAATGTAACCGTCGCGACAATCGTCCTGAGCGGTTCGCTCCTGCACCACGCGAATCGTCACGTTATCGGGAACCAGTTGACCGGCGGCCATCAGCTCACGCACTTCGGCTGCGAGCGGCGTTTGAGCTTCTTTCAGCGCGCGGAACATGTCGCCGGTAGAAATCTGCGGCAAATTCAGGCGCTCCTGAAGCAAGCGCGCCTGCGTACCTTTGCCAGCACCAGGCGCACCCATCAACACAATGATTTTTGCCATAAACGATTTCCGAATACCAATTGCCGATTTACGATTGGCACCGCGATGTCGGGGTGGTTCCAATCAGCAATCGGCAATCAGCAATCGAAATTTGCCTAGGCTCGTCTGCCGCGGAGGCGTCCACCTCCGCCGAGAAAGCCTTCGTAGTTTCGCATTACTAGTTGAGCTTCGATTTGCGCGACCGTGTCCATGGCCACGCCCACCAGAATTAGAAGCGAGGTACCGCCGAAGTAAAACTGATAACCCATGCCCGTCGGAATCCAGGAAAGACCCGGGGTGCCACTGACAAACTGATCCAGCCAGGTGCCGATCAGCGGCAGACGTCCTACCTTGAAACCACTCAACATGAACTGCGGCACAAACGCCACCAGCGCCAGATAGACAGCGCCAACTACAGTGAGGCGCGTCAGGATGCTGTTGAGATATTCGGCCGTAGCCCGACCCGGTCGGATGCCCGGCATGAACCCGCCGTGCTTGCGCAGATTGTCGGCCACTTCTTCGACGTTGAAAACGATCGACACGTAGAAGAACGTAAAGAAGACAATCAACGTGAGAAAGATCAATTCGTAATACGGATCGCTCGCATGGAACGTCTGGAAGAACGTCCAGATTTTGCCCCAAACGGTGTCGAGCTTGGCCGGGTCGGGCGGAAATGCAGCGAACAAACTCTGCGGCATTGACAGCACCGACGACGCGAAAATCACAGGGATAACGCCGCCCATATTGATCTTCAGCGGCATAGTGGTTTGTTGACCACCAACCAGCTGGCGTCCAACGTGACGCTTGGCATAACTGACGGGAACCTTACGTCGCGCCGCTTCAACGAAAACGATGAACGCGATGATGCCGACGATGGCTACCAGGAGACCGATGACGCCAAGCGTCTCGAGGGTGTCGCCGCTCCGCAGTCTCCCGGCGACCTGTTCGACCCCGCGGGGCAGTCCGATGACGATACCCGCGAAAATGAGCAATGAAATTCCGTTGCCGACGCCGCGATCAGTAATCTGTTCGCCCAGCCACATCACGAAGATGGTGCCGGTCGTCAACGTCAGCACCGTGGTGAAAAGAAACCCCCAGGTGGGCGCGCCAACGCCGTTCACCTGAAGCCAGTGGGCTACGAACGAAGTTTGAATCCCAGCCAGACCAACCGTCAGATAACGGGTCCACTGGTTGATCTTCTGACGGCCCATCTCGCCCTCTTCCTGCAGTTTCTTCA
>JBKPNP010000398.1:0-6669 GCA_046732775.1 Acidobacteriota bacterium | reverse complement strand
AAGCGTGCGGTAGTGACCTTACCGCTCGGTGTGATGCAGAGCGATTTGAACGACGAAGGCGCGGTCGAGTTTTCACCGTCACTCAGAACGAAAATCGAAGCGGCACGTCGACTCGTAATGGGCCACGCGTTGAGAGTTGTGTTCAGGTTTCGAGAACGGTTCTGGGAACACATCAAGTTGCCGGCCGATGATGGCTCAACTAAAGACCTCGCCCAGCTCGCTTTCATTCATGCGCCGGCCGAGGCGGTGCCAACCTGGTGGACGCAAGCGCCGTCTTCAACTCCAATGCTGGTTGGTTGGGCGGGCGGAGCTCCCGCGGAACAACTGTTGGCAGAAACCAGGAAGGATATTATCGGCGCCTGTTTGGACAGCGTGTCACGGATTTTTCGAATGCCGCGCAGCGAAATTGAAGCACTCGTGGAAAGTTCCCACACACACAACTGGACGAGCGATCCCTTTTCAAGAGGCGCGTACAGTTATCTTCCGGCCGGGGGCCTGAATGCGCAGAATGAACTGAGTCGCGCTGAAGCTGGCACGTTGTTTTTTGCTGGCGAGGCGACGAACACGGAAGGCCACAGCGGGACGGTGCATGGCGCGATTGCTTCCGGAATACGCGCAGCGAAAGAAATTATTGAGATGGTTAGGTGAGGCCCGAAGGGCCGGCGGTTAATAGCCACGCGATTACTCCGTCTCGGTGGTCGCACGCGCAACGAGGTTCGCTACCGTCGATCGGAGTTCTGCCGCTTCCACAGGCTTTGGCAGGAACATCTGGAAACCGGCCTCAAGCGCGCGCATGCGGTCTTCCACACGAACGTAAGCCGTCAGCGCAATTGCCGGTAGCTCGGAGCTCTCAGGCAACGCACGCACTTTCCGAATCACGCTGTAACCATCTTCTTCGGGCATGCCGATGTCGCAGATCAACACATGCGGATTCCAGCCGGCCAGAGACTCGAGTCCCTCCCGCGCGGAACCGGCAGTCACCACATCAGCGCCGCAACTCTCCAGCACCAGTCGCACCAAATCACGAGTATCGGCTTCGTCGTCGATCGTCAGGATGCGCAAGCCGCTCAAGTTTGGCAACAACTCCCCGGACGGTCGTTCGGCAACCGGAGCTTGCAATTCGCCTGAACCGCTTTTGTTCGCACGCGACATTGGCAGCATTACAGTAAACGTCGAACCGTGGCCGATGCCGTCGCTCGCTGCTTCGATTGTTCCGCCGTGGATTTCAACCAGGTGCCGCGCAATCGCCAAACCTAATCCCAGTCCGCTATGCGAACGGGTCATCGCGCCGTCGGCTTGCTGAAAACGTCCAAAGACGTGCGGCAGAAACTCGGGGTCGATACCGCCGCCGGTGTCGGAAATCGCGATCCGCGCGAACGAGTCGCAGCGTTCCAGTTGCACTTTTACTTTGCCGCCTGATGGTGTGAACTTCACCGCGTTTGAAAGACAATTCCAAACCACTTGTTGCAACCGCGAAGCGTCGCCGTCAATTTGATCGACTGACGGGTCGAGAACAATTTCGACGTTAACGCCCTTCGCATCAGCGGCCGGTTGGATGGAATCGATCGCGCTAGTGATCACAGAAATGAGCCTGATTGGCTTCACGTCAAGCCGCAGCTTGCCGGAAGTAATGCGCGAGATGTCCAACAGGTCTTCAATCAGTTGCGCTTGCGAGCGAGCATTTCTTTCGATCGACTCGATACCGCGCTTGAAGTCTTCGGGGTTCAGCGTGCTGCGCCGTAGCATCGTGGCCCAGCCTAAAACGGCGTTGAGCGGCGTGCGCAGCTCGTGAGAAATCGTAGCCAGAAACTCTTCCTTCGATCGGTTTGCCCTTTCGGCTTCAATGCGCAACGCATATTCCCTCAGCAGCAAACTCTCGCGCTGTTCGTTGAGCGCCTTGTTTACTTTTTCCGAAGCCAGCAATTCGACGTTGCGTTTATGTACGGTCAGGTCAGTTACGACCAGGCAGAACACGCCGGTCACGTGCGGCAAGTTGCGTGAGATCAATACCGGCGTCAGCGTGCCGTTCTCGCCCGCGAGTTCCACCTCAATTTTGTCGATGTCGACGGCCTGTGAATCGAGAAAGGCCTGGTAATTCTCATGAAAATCCGCGGCAATGAACTCGCGCACAGTAGCGCCAAGCACACGCTCGACGGGCGCATTGACCATCCCCGCAAAACTTTCGTTGCAGTAAACAATGGTGCCGTCGCTATTAACGGTCAGGGCGCCCTCGCGCATGTTCTCGACCATTACGCGATAGGGATGGTCGGCGCCTTCAAGCGTAAACACCTGTTCGCCCTCGGGACCATCAACGAGCAGCGCGTCAACTTCGCCCGCCGAAATTGCGCGCAAAGTTTCCTCGGCCTCTTCCAGCCGCTGCTTGAGGCTCTGCAATTCTTCGAGCAATTCTTCTCGTGTTTTTACTGCCGCTACCATATTTCGCAGGCTAACCAGCGATACCGAGCCGCTGCAAAATTAGTTTCTTGTTGGCGAGGTTGCCAATCATTCGTCGTAGCTTGCCGGGGGATTCTTTGACCAGGGTCGGCGCCGCAACGATCTGCTGTTGCGCCGCCAGTTGGGGATGCTGGTAAATATCGATGACTTCCAGGTCGTATTGGTTAGGAAGATACTCTTCGCAGATTTCCTTGATTCTCGTAATTGCATCAGTCGAACGCGGCGTAGCGCCGCTGACATACAGTCGCAACACGTAAACCTCGTGACCGCTCCCTGCGAGCGCCCGCTCAAAAGCAGCCAGCGTCTCTTTGTCTTGGTTCACCATGCCCTCGATTATCACTCAACTGACCGTGCGAATATCCAGACCGACGAGCACGCGTTCAGTATTGGAAAGGTCGCCAATTATCTTCCGAATAGGTTCCGGAAGTTTTCGCACCAGGGTTGGGATTGCCAGAATCTGATCGCCGCGCGCGAGCGTTGGATTCTTAAGCAAGTCCACAACTTCAATGGTGTACTGGCCCGCGATGTGTTCTTCGCAGAGCGTCTTCAAATTACCAAAAGCGCGAATTGACTTGGGCGTCTGGCCGGCCACGTACAAGCGCAGCTGCCATTTCTCGTTACCTGCTGCTTTTGGCTTTGGCTTTGACCTTGCCTTTTTTGAGGGGGCGTTTTTGGGGGTCTTTTTCATGATTATTCCCCGCTCCATTTGCACGACCCGGGTTTGGTGAAACTGCACCCGAGCGGCGGAGGCGAGCCATCACTCTCCTGTCGGAATCCAAAGTATCCTCTCGCAATTGTCCCTGCTGAATGCTTCGCAGCACCTCTTCTTCCTCAGCCTCGAACGAGGCTTGCAGGGCGCTGATCTGTGCCGTTATCACCTGGCGCTTGCGGTCGAGTTGGCGCTGTTTGAGTTCGATGTCCTGACGGCGCATCAAACTTTCAGCGCGCTCCTTCGCTTCCTGTACCTCACGCGCAGCGCCGGTGAGCAAACCCGCTGGCCCGAGATAAACGTCGGCCAACTCAATACCATTGTCGGTTAGGCGAAACTCGCGAACTTGATTTGAATGAGACATGCCGCGCGACTTCAAAACGTATATGCCGCGATTGCGCTCCCCGCTCGTTTCCAGGTCTCGCACGAGCAGCCAGGTATCCATCAACGACGAAACGCCAATATCCGTTGTTTCCAGGCCCTGCCCTTCGTGCGTCAAGCTGGTGAACACGCCGGTAATCTGTCGCAGCTTGATCAGATCAATCAAACGCAACAACGCACTGCGCACCTCATGCTGACTGCCGACGTTGATAAGGTTGGTGAGCGGATCGATTACCACTGCGTCCGACTTAAAATCTTCGATCAGTTTATGCATGGTGGCGACATGCATCTCCAGACCGTACGCGGTTGGGCGCGACGCATAAAACTGCAGTAGTCCCCGATCAATTGACGGTTTCAGATCCAATCCGATTGAGCGCATGTTGCGCGCGATCTGACTCATTGACTCTTCGAACGCGAAATAGAGGCACCGCTCGCCGCGTTTGCAGACGGCCTGGGCAAAGGTTGCGGCAATGCTGGTTTTGCCCGTCCCTGCCGTTCCCGAGATGAGAATGCTGCCGCCGCGGTAAACGCCATCGCCACCCAACATTTCATCCAGCTGGGGAATGCCCGTCGACACGCGTTCGTTAGACGCCTTGTGATCTAGACCGAGCGAGGTAACCGGCATCACCGTAATGCCGTCCTTGTCGATTAAAAACGGGTACTCATTAGTCCCGTGTGCTGAGCCGCGATACTTGACTACACGCAACCTGCGCGTTGACACCTGCTCGATCACGCGATGGTCAAGCAGGATCACGCAATCGGAAACGTATTCCTCGAGCCCATGGCGCGTGAGGGTGCCGGAACCGCGTTCAGCGGTGATGACCGCCGTCACTCCCTTGTCTTTCAGCCAGCGGAATAACCGGCGCAGCTCGGCCCGTAGAATTGCTTCGTTGGGCAAACTTGCGAACAGCGCTTCGAGCGTGTCGAGCACCACTCGTTTGGCGCCAGTCGAATCGATTGCATAACCGAGCCGGACAAACAGTCCATCGAGATCATATTCGCCGGTCTCCTCGATCTCGCTGCGTTCCAGCTGCACGTGATCGATCGCAATTTTCTTTTTTGCGATCAGCTCATTCAGGTCCACGCCGAGTGAGGCAACATTTTCGACCAGGTCTTGAGTGGTCTCTTCGAAGGCGAGGAAAACGCCCGGTTCGTTATTGTCGAGCGCGCCGTGGATGAGAAATTCCATGGCGAAGAGTGTCTT
Source organism: Acidobacteriota bacterium (assembly GCA_046732775.1). Lineage (GTDB taxonomy): Bacteria > Acidobacteriota > Blastocatellia > Pyrinomonadales > Pyrinomonadaceae > PSRF01. Next base: position 1,921 of record JBKPNP010000398.1, on the reverse strand, counting down.
GCCGCAACCGGCGCTGCCACACACAAGCGTCGGCCGGCCGGTAGGCAGACCGCCGCCGGTAATTTCGTCGAATCCGTCTATTCCGGTTGGCGACTTCGGAAGTGAGTTTCTAATGGATTGGCCGGCCATTTTCCCCCGTGTAGTCGGTTACGCTCAAAACGCGGGAGCTTAACCACAGAAAATCACAAAAACGTTTCGCAGCTTCCTACTGGATTGCCTCAATTCAGGCTTTGCGGTCCGGCGCAGGTTGGATCAGAACTCTTAGGCGTGAATTCGACTAAAAAGCGCTGACAACGGTCCGGATTCTAACGACAAACTCTCATTTTGAAAAGTGGTTCATCGTCTGGTTTTGCCGCGGTTCAACAGTCACTGTTTGCTCTTCTCATTCGGCCCTTTTTCGCCCTTCTCTTTCGCGTCGGGCGCGCCTTTCTTCGCGGCTTCGTCCTCGAGGTCTGAGTTCACTTCCCCGCCGATCAAGATCGCGGCCCCTGTGAAATAGAACCAGAGCATCAGCACGATCACCGCGCCCAGCGAGCCGTAGGTTTTGCTGTACGAATCGAAGAAGTGCAGGTAAAGACGAAAGCCGAAGGAAACGAGCAACCAGAGCGAGACGGCCACGGCTGAACCCGGCGTCACCCATTTCCAATCCTGATCGGCGAGATCGGGGGCCCAGTAATAGATGAGCGCAAACCCGACCAGCAAAAACGCGAGCACGATAGGCCATTGCAAAACCTTCCAGGCAATTACAAACGTGCCGCCGAAGCCATAAGTTGCCGCGAGGAAGTCTGCGATCTTGCCGCCGGAGAGTACGAGGATCAACGCTGAGATGATGAGCAACGACAGCGCGATCGTCAGACCCACCGCGGTGAGCCTTTGTTTCCACCACGGCCGCGTCTCTTTTACGTGGTAGGCCACATTCAGAGACTCGCTGACCGCGCCCATTCCCGCCGAAGCTGCCCAAAGCGCGGCGAGTATGCCGAAGGAAATTTTGCCGCCGCCGCTTGATTCGCTTACTTCAAACATCGTGGTGCTGACCAGACTCGAGGCTGAAGCCGGTAACACTTTCGCAAGGTAGTTAAAGAGGCTGTGACGCAACCCGGTGCCGGAACCCATCACGATACCGATCGTTGAGGTAAGGAAAAGCAGGAGAGGAAACAATGCGAGCAGAAAGTAGTAAGACAACTGGGCGGCACGTCCGAAGATGTCGTCCTTGCCGATGTCAGACCAAACGCGCTTTACGAAACCCGACCAGGTTTGACCATTGAGAGACCAGGTAGATGTCATGTCACGTAATACCTAACTCAGACGGCGATGCGTTGTAAATGTTCGGTACACACGGGCGCGCGCTGTTCCGTTATGGACCGCTCCAGCAAACGTATTTGCGCTCGTATGAATTCGCGTGTGGTAGTGAGCAACAGTAGTGCCGCGGGAGCTACGTTGTTTACGCAACGTTAGCGGGCCGGTACCGCGACCGTCGGGATTTGAACGCGTGTTTGGTTGCTTCGCGGTCGTGGGTCGACTAAATCAGAACCGGGAGCGGTAGCGACCCGGTCAACGCACAGTGCCATTCCCGAGTTGATGAGTTCCGCAGGTAACGTGTTTCCTGCAGGCTTGAGTTTCGTTAAAGCGACCCGGTCGCTACCGCGCCCGGTTCTGAATTATTCGACCCACGGTATGGCATGGATGCATTCGAAACTAAGGCCAGCTCCTTTCGTTCTGCCAATGCCTCCGCAACCGCTGCTTGTTGCCGCGCCAACTCCTCCGCAAGCGGCGCGCAAATGTCGCGCTTGCCGTCCGGGTCTGCGTAGCCCCACAAGCCTGTCTCACAATGACGGTCGTCGCCCCAGCCCGGAAAATCAATCACCGGATAAAGACAAAGCCCTTCGAGTTGCACCCCGAGTTTGAGCGCGGTAACCACCTC
>JBKPNP010000397.1:0-2344 GCA_046732775.1 Acidobacteriota bacterium | reverse complement strand
TTCAACCATAGCGCGGCGGTATGGGGTCTTCCGCAAAATGGTTGGTAAATGCTCCGTTAGAGGGAAGAGCAGCCCTCTAACGGAGCTCTCGGTATCGGTTGCGATGAATTAACGTCAACTCCTTTGGAGTGCGGTGACCGTCACCGCTTTGGTTTTCGCTGCGACCTGTGGCAGCGCTGCGGTCACAGCGGCGTCAAACCGCGGCGAAGAGAAAGCGGCGCAGAGGTCCCGCAGTCCAAAAGACCTACTTTAGTGATCGAAAAAGGGATTCAAGTTCTTTGGTGGACTTTTCGACAGCGCGTTGGGCTTCGTCCAGAGTCTCCTGCGCCGCTTCCACTTCATCTCTGACGGTTTGTGCGCGTCGGGCTGCGGCTTCCGCTGCGGAGGTAGCTCTCTTAACGCGTACTTCTGCTTCACGCCGTTCCTTCTCCGCTGCGCGTTGGTCCTTCTCCGCGTCCTTAACGGCTGCGTCCGCTTTCTTCTGCTGCGATTCCAAACTTTGCGCCTTCGCTTGCGCTGCGTTCAGTGTCTTCTTGGCGTTTTGCAGTGAAACCTTAGCGGCCGCTAGCTTCACCTGACGTAGCTTCTCCGCTCGATCATTGTTTTCAGTGGCTGACTGAGACTTTGGACCGGGGGCTTTGGTCTTTGAACTTTGCACTTTCGATTTAGAAGCGGCGGGCGAGACGCGCGCAGTCCCGCTAATCGCGGTTCCGGTAAAAGCAGATTCGAAACCCGGAGGGTCGATGTCTTTCGTGAGTCTGCCGAGAGTTGCGTCGGGCAGCAGCGCATATGCCGACAATGCTTCGAGGGTTGAGGTTATGCGTCGAATCGTATCCAACGACGCGTTGTGATCAGCGTCGCCCAACAAATTGGTTGCAAGACCTGACAATTCCGTGAGCGCCTCGGTTCGTGCGTTGAGCGCGTCACGCATTTCCGCGATCTTTCCCGACGCCTGAGCCTTGCGAAAGCGTTGGCCGCTCGCCATTAACTCGTCGAACGGTTCGCGGTGATTCCAGTAGAGTTGATTTACAGTCCAGGCGGAGATTGGCGGTTTGGCCAGCAACTTCACACGCTCCGCTTCTGCGCGCTGGCCGGACTTTTTCAGTTGAGCCGCCAGTATCTTCCGTCCCTCGATAAACCGATCCAAAGGAAGTTGGAAGAGGGCGTCAATATCATCATCAAGTTTCGGCATCACAGTAGTTTCTCACTGGTAACCGCGAAAACGTAAAGGGAGACCCGAGTAACGAATAATGAGTGGTGAGTGGTGAGTTAAGAACTTGTCGGAACATTCCTGCGAAGTTTCGTGGGCTGGGGAGGTGAACACTTTGCGAAATTGATTCCGACGTGTTCAGCGAGCATAATCGTTAACATCATTTACCATTGAGCTCGCCATGATCCTGTTTGAAGTCATCTTCATATCACTGCTTGGTGCTCCTGCGGCTGCGAGCAACTCCGCGCCTGCCTTCATCGCCCAGGCTCGCTTCAATTCGATCAGCGGACACGTGTCGGACGATCGCCGCAATCCGGTTGGCGACCTGCAGGTAGAACTGCTCAACGATGCGGAGTCCGTGATTTCGCGAACCAAAACTGACAACGCCGGGTTCTTCGTGTTCAATCGGCTATCCGACGGAATCTTTCTAATCAGAGTTCGCGCCTCCGGCACCGCTTATGTCGATCAAACTCAAAGAGTGCAGCTCGAACGCACGCGCGCGGTGGAGCAAATCGATTTTGTTTTGGCGAGCCGGAAGCCCGCAACGACGACACCGGGCGAAGTGGTTTTTGTCCAGGAGATTCCCGACGAAGCACGGAAACAGTATGAACATGGATCAGCGTTGTTGCAGAAACCCGATCAGGAGAAGCAGGGTGTTGCCGCACTCGAAAAAGCAGTGGCCCTATTTCCGGGTTACTTTGACGCACTGCAGTTGCTGGGCACCGAGTATGTGAAGCAGAAGCAGTACGAGCGTGCGATTCCATTGTTGACGAAAGCCGCCGAGTTCAACCGCCAGTCTTCGCAAACTCTGTTCACGCTGGGAGTGGCTCAGTACAATCTAAAGCTCGTGCCGGAAGCGATTGAGTCGCTGAGACGCTCGGTCAACCTCAATCAGCAGTCGAGTACTACAAACTTTTGGTTGGGAATGTTGTTGCGCCAGACCGATAAGTTTGACGAAGCCGAAACCTATCTCAAAAAAGCAGATCAACTGGCGCCGGCGAAATCGCCGGACGTGCACTGGCAGTTGGCGCTCCTCTACAACCAACTCAAGCGCTACAGCGAAGCCGCGGACGAACTTGAAATATTCCTGAGGATCCAACCCGACTCGAAAGATACAGAGTTGATTAAGAAACT
>JBKPNP010000396.1:0-1054 GCA_046732775.1 Acidobacteriota bacterium | reverse complement strand
CCGGTTTTTTCGCTTTTTCGAGAGACGCTGCCGGCCGCGAAACTGCGTGCTTTCAGCGGCGTGTTTAGTTCAACGACAAACGTGATCATTGAAACGATGGAAGCCGGTCGTTCGTTTGCTGAAGGACTTAAGACGGCGCAGGAACTGGGCGTCGCTGAGACGGATGCAAATTACGACATTGACGGTTGGGACGCGACGGTAAAAGTCTGTGCACTCGCGAACGTGCTTATGCACGTGGGACTCAAGCCTGGGGACGTGAGCAGACAGGGAATTCGTGAGCTGTCGCCCAAACAAGTGCAGGCGGCGCGCGCTGAAGGGAAGCCATTCAAGCTGGTTGCCCGTGCGAAATTGTCGGGTGAAGGGAAGGTGGTGGCGACCGTGCGTCCCGAACAAATGGCGACGACTGATCCCTTGAGTAACGTGCGTGGGACGTCACTCGCGATTCACTTTGAGTTAGACATGATGCCCGGCCTAACAGTCACTTCGCACCGGCCGAATTTGCAAAGCACTGCGTATGGACTGCTGGCAGACTTTGTTAATGCTGTTAGAAGGAATGAACTTTGAACTTAGAGCTTTGCGCTTTGGACTTGGTTAGCCGTCTAAGCCTTAGCGATTCCTCGAACACCCTCAAGCAAGCGCTGAATCTCATCTTCCGTCGTGTAGCAGGCGCAGCCGGCACGTACGAGTCCTTCTTCGCCAAGCCCTAATCGTTCGACGACCGTCGCTGCGTAAAAATCTCCATGCGATAAAAACAGTCCACGCGCGGCGAGCGCACGAGCGACGTCCGTCGATGTCACTCCAGCAACTGTGAACGCTACCGTCGCGGTTCGCAGCAGATCCGGTGATGGTCCGTAAAGAGTGACGCCGGCGGTTTCCTGCAAACCATTCCACAGCATTCGAGTTAATTTAGCGCTTCGTTCGTGCAATGCGGCATACGAAGCGGCGAGCGACGCGCGCCTGGATGATGTGGGCGCGAATGAGGCGACAAAATCTACCGCCGCCCCGGCGCCTACAATTCCTTCCTGGTTTTGCGTCCCCGTTTCCAGGTTCTCGG
>JBKPNP010000395.1:0-2403 GCA_046732775.1 Acidobacteriota bacterium | reverse complement strand
TGATCTTCCTGCTCGCTGCCGGCGGGGCTGCCTTCGTGTTGGCGTTAATTGTCGGACTGGCAGGGCTCAGTGACAGTGGCGGAGATGCAGCCTTGAGGGGACTGGAGGCGGCCATCCTCGCAATTCTTGGTGGCCTGTTTGCGCGAATGTTTATCGCGCTCTTGCTTTCAACTGCCAAAGACCTGGAGGCCGCACAAATTGCGGTGGGCTGGGGCTTCTTTTTGTTTCCCGGACTGGTCGACACGATTGCGAAATTCGCCACTGGACACGTGGTCACGACTCCTGAGTTTTTGTTTTGGATGGCGATGATCGTCGGCGCTTTCACCGGGCTGATGAACGGCCTCTGGCAAATCCACGATTGGAAGGGAATCGGTTGGCTCGCGTTTCCACTCGACGTTACCTGGGGACTGGCTGGAGCCACAATGGGTTCTCTGTTGCACGTCATTAATTTCGCCTGGGCCGGACACGCCGGCGAAACGCGTTACGACGCACATCGATATCTTTCCGGCATGCGTTTCAAAGCGCGCTTTGCGCTAACGCAGGGGCCGGTCATGAGTAACCTGACGGATGGTCCGGGAATCCCGCTTTTCCATCACGAGCGCACGCACGTCTGGCAAAACAGAGCTTTCGGTCCGCTCTTCAGTCTGACCTACCTCGGCTGGATGGGCCTCTGGTTTGTGCCCGGCGCCATTGCGGCGATGGCCACGAAAGATGCGGAAGCGATCCAATCCTGGTGTTACTACAACAATCCCTGGGAAACGTGGGCTTACCTCGTCGGCGCTGGACCGCGGACCGGCCGTCATCCGTTGATTTGGGGTGAGCTCGTAATCCTTGGCATCTCCATTCCGTTTTTTCTCGGCATCATCAGTTTGTTCGTTTGGATTTTTTGGCGCGTTTGGTTCTAACACCTTGGAAACAGCTTGAAGTCAATCTCTGTAGAACTTTCTCAACGACACGTTCGGAGGATCACACAATGCCTAAGACTTTCACGATAACGTCCACTGCTGGCGACACAATAAAAACCGACGACAAAGGGCACACGCAGGCAGCGTTCGCCGTGACCAATACTACCTCCCGGCCAGTCCGCGGCATGGCCTCAGCATCAGCGCTCGACAGCACGAAACAGGAGTGGCTGAAAATTACGGGCGAAGCGGACCGTGATTTTGAGGCGGGAGGCACACAACAGTACGTAGTGACGTTCGACGCTCCTATCCCCGCCGCCACTGACGCGAAGGCGGCCGCCGCCGCTGACCCGAAAGCAGCCCCTGCCGCTGCGGCAACGCCCGCTGACAAGTTCGGCTTTCGCTTGAACGTCGCCTCCGCAACCAATCCCGACGAAGACTTCGCGGAGAGTCCCATCATCAGAGTCGAACTGCCCGCGCCCAAACCAGTCGTACCCAAGAAGCCGTTTAATAAAAAACTACTTCTGATTCCGATTATCGCGGTCGTCCTCATCGCGGTAGGCCTGGGCTCGTACTTCGCGCTTCGCAAAACGGATGTGGCGGTGCCAAACGTAGTCGGGATGACGCTTGATGAAGCGAGCGCTGCATTGACTGCTGCGAAACTCACCCCCGTTGAACAGGAAGTTCAAATTACCGGCAAGGCGCCCGCGGGCCAGGTTATCGATCAGGAGCCCAAGGCCGATTCAGCGCCAGTACCGAAGGGAACTGAAGTGAAACTAATCACCGAGGGCGTCGAGCCAAAGGTCGACGTACCCGACGTCACCAAGCGGCTGATTGATGACGCAAAAACCCGGCTCACCGACAAGGGACTTAGCGTAGTTGTAACCAGTACGGACCTTGCGGAGGGATTGCAACCTAACCAGGTAGTGAGCCAACAGCCTGCCGCCGGCGCACAGGTAAAGGCAGGTTCGACCGTTGAATTAGTAATCGCGGTACAGCGGCAAATTCCTGTGCCCGACGTTACCTTCAGGCCGGCCAACCTCGCGCAACAACAACTCACCGCGGCGGGTTTGAAGTTTGTTATGAAGGACCCCGAAATGGCTGCGGCCAATGTTGCACCTGGAAATATCAAAAGCCAGAATCCGGGCGCGGGTGAAAAGGTGCCGCCGGGAGCGACCATTGAGCTGGTAGCTGCGGCTCAACCGACTACCGTCCCCAACGTGCACGGCAAACGGATCGCGGAAGCGCAGATCCTCTTTCAACAAGCGGGCCTGGAGCTGGGCCGCGTTTCCGGAACTGTAAACGAAAGTAATGCGAGCACCGTCACAATCACGAGCCAGACGCCAGGTGGAAATACACAGGTGGCGCGAGGCGCCAAGGTTGATGTCTCAGTGCCGCAGCTGTGTCTGCCGTTTCAGCGCTGCGCGGTGTTCGTGGAGGGCGTTCAATTCCAAAAGATGGATACGACCTTGAAACAGCGCATGACGTTTAAACAGTAAGC
>JBKPNP010000394.1:0-3779 GCA_046732775.1 Acidobacteriota bacterium | reverse complement strand
CCAGCCGGTAGTATCTTTCTTGACGAGCTCCGAAAATTCACCGGGATCGAGCCATATACCACTGCAGTTATCGCAGCGGTCAATCATCACTCCGTCAAACTCCATTTCCACCAGCTTGCCGGTGCAACGCGGACAACTCATCGAGGATTCTCCGGCCGCCTTTGCTTCTGCCGCGACCTTCATCTTTTGTCGCAGTTTTTCGATTGCTTCCTGATCTTTCTTACGGAAGTATTCATCTTCCAGCGCCTTACCTCGTTCCTCCAAACCTGACATGTTCTGTTCCTCCGGAGCTTGAGATTGTTTTACTTAAAACTCGTCGTTTCTAATCGCTCTAACGATTGCTTCAATGTCAGCTGACATCGAGCGATCCGATTCGAGCGGCGTCACGTGTTTCCGAACCACTTCGTAAGCAGCTTTTACACCGCGCCCCGGTGACAAGGGCGCGCGAAATTCCAGCGCTTGGGCTGCGGTGATCAGTTCGATTGCGGTTGCCAGTTCGGCATTGTCCACTATTGCGCGTAACTTTACCGCCGCCGTCATGCCCATCGAGACGTGATCTTCTTTGCCGCCGTCAGTGGGCACGTTATCGACGCTGGCCGGATGCGCAAGCACTTTCGCTTCACTCAACAACGCAACCGCGGTCACCTGCAGCATCATGAACCCGGAGGACGTTCCGGCCTGACGCGTAAGAAACGCCGGCAGGTCTTCGTTCGAATCAGGGTTGACGACGCGATCGATGCGGCGCTCGGTGATGCTAATAAGATCTGTTAAGGCGATGGCAGCGTAGTCGAAGGCGAGTGCGAGCGGAGCGCCGTGAAAATTTCCGCCGGACAACACGTCGCCGGTCTGTGAAAACACGAGGGGGTTATCGGTGGCGCTGCCGCTCTCCGTTTCCACGATGCCGCGTGCGTGATTGAGCGCGTCGCGGACTGCTCCGTGCACCTGCGGCATGCAGCGCAAACTGTATGCGTCCTGCACGCGCGGATCGTTGTTTAGATGTGACTGACGAATCTCGCTGCCTTCCATCAACGAACGCAAGTGACTCGCTACGGCCACCTGACCGGCGTGCGGCCGCGCCGCGTGAATGCGTTCATCAAAAGCGACGGGCGTTCCTTTCAATGCCTCGAGAGACATCGCACCCGCGACATCCGCGAGGCGCGTTAATCGTTCCGCTCGATACAAGGCCAGGGCTCCAATCGCGCCCATCGCCTGCGTGCCGTTCAGCAGCGCCAGTCCTTCTTTCACTTCCAATTCCAACGGTTCGATGCCCGCGCGGTCGAGCGCCTCACGACTCGGCAGACGCTCGCCTTCGTAAAACGCTTCGCCTTCTCCGATCGCTGTAAGCGCGAGGTGCGCGAGCGGCGCCAGATCACCGCTGGCTCCGACCGATCCTTTTTCGGGGATGACGGGCGTGACGCCGCGCGCCAGCATGGCTGCGAGGGTATCGATGATTATTGCGCGCGCGCCGCTGTAACCGGAGGCGAGAACATTCGCGCGCAGCAACAGCATTGCCCGCGCCTCAGTTTCGGAAAGCGCAGGTCCCACGCCGCAGGCATGACTGCGCACCAGATTGAGTTGCAGCGCGCGCAACTGTGCCGGCTCGATGCGAACATCGGAGAGTTTCCCAAAACCGGTGTTGACGCCATAAACCGTTTGGTTGTCAGCGACAATTTTTTCAACCACAGCGCGTGCGGCGGCGACGCGCGAACGCGCAGTATCGGCAAGGCCAACTTGTTCCTGTCCACTCGCGACGGCCAGAATTTGTTCGAGCGTTAGTGGTTGTCCCTGGAGTTGGAGCATAGAAATCTACAGCGGAACACAACAGTCAGAACGGAGAATTTCAGCAGGGAACTGACGACAGATCAAACTTCGATCTTGTGACTGACGTCCGCTACCCGGCTTCGTTTTTCTGCAGTTCGATCTTGTGCCCGGTCAGGCGTTTCACTTATGTCGATTTTTCTGAACTCACCCGTAGCCGCGGTGCTGCGCACTCGTTGACGAGCGCGCTTGGCGCGAACAGTGGTGCGGGCCGTACCCGTAGCCGCACGCGTCCAGCGAGTCATAGTTTTCAAAGGACGTAATGAAAACTGATGCTGCGGCAGGACTTCACCGGTCGCTTCGCGCAAACGCACGGTACCAATGGCAAAGATTGCGATGGCCGCGTTGAATAAAACACCGACCACGAATACAGCCCATCCCGGCACGATGCCCACGGTGGCGCGATCGATAAAAGCGTTGAAGTCGCGCGCGGGCAACGGGTGCAGATAGACTTTTAGATTCCAGCTCAGCGCTAACAACGCGAATATCCAAAGATAGTTTCGGCGCAGGCGTCTGCCGACCGCCTCCCATTCGGTGATGGTGAAGTGTGGCGTTATTAAGTCAGCGGCCAGGTGTTCGGCCCAGGCCTCATCTGACGGCACGCTGTCAGGCGCAAGCAGCTGTGCAAAATAACCGGTTTCAATAACGCGCACGCGGCTCGACCAGATTTCGTAGTAACGATAGCGGCGCGCTTCCATCAGCAAAAAGATTGCGACCAGAATTGAATTGATAGGAATGACGAAATGTGGATTGCTTTGCGAGCTGAATACAAACGAGAGCGTGGCGCCGGCAGTGAGCACTGCCCAGTTGGTGGTAGTGTCGAGCCGATTACGCCAGGTGTTTGAGCGCTGCACTTCGCCGCGATAGAAGTGAATCATCGCGGTGTTGAATTCTGCCGGAGCCATCCGGCGCATGTATGCAGTCGGCGTGTGTCCGCCGCGATCCGGCGCGGCAACTTCAGGCGTGGATGCAGGTCGCAGGCGTGCGGGCGAGCGTTCTGTCGAGAGCGATCCCGCTCCCTTTGGTTGGGCTTCGGTGGTCATTCAGTCGACCGGGACGGAGGGAAAGACGAACAGGATTACGTGGGTCCCGACTCCGAATTCAATATATCATGCGCTGACATTCATTCGAAGTTAAGTGTGTTTTTGTAAATTCGTGCGTGCGAGTTTATCGGGTCTCAGTCGTTCGACGTGCTCGCTGGGGCACTCGCTTGACACTTTTTAAGGGCGACACCTATAGTAAATTTTCTGCTGTTTGACGTAATTGTTTCTGTCAATGAGCGCTGTTTCCGAAAGAGACTTAGACGCGCGCTGGATGCGCGAAGCATTGGTAGCAGCTGCTGATGCTCGAGACCGCGGCGAGGTTCCGGTGGGCACCTGCATCGTGATTGGCGAAACAGTTTTAGCAGTTGCCGGAAATCGCACGCGTACCGACGGAGATCCAACTGCGCATGCAGAGATTGTTGCTTTAAGAAAAGCTGCGACTACTGCCGGTAACTATCGACTCGCGAACGCGGTTGTCTATTCCACGATCGAGCCGTGCGTGATGTGCGCCGGCGCCTTGATTCAGGCGCGCGTAAAGCGTTTAGTGTTTGGCGCACTCGACGAACGCGCCGGAGCGGTTGAGTCGAAGTTTCGCGTTTGCGATACCGATTTCCTGAACCACCGAATTGAAATTACCGGCGGCGTGCTGGAAGCGGAATGCCGCGCGATCATGCAGGCGTTCTTTAAAGCGAGAAGAAAAGTGATGAGTAATGAGTGATGAGTGATGAGTAAGAGCGCGTGCGATCAGTCTCGCTTTTACTCATCACTCATTACTCATCACTCGGATCTTGGGAGAGGTCGCATAGTGGCTTAGTGCACCGGTCTCGAAAACCGGAGTGGGGGAAACTCCACCGTGGGTTCAAATCCCACCCTCTCCGCCAGCAAGCAAAAAGGATGAAGGATCTCATGTCCTTCATC
>JBKPNP010000393.1:0-3508 GCA_046732775.1 Acidobacteriota bacterium | reverse complement strand
GCCTGCCGCATTGCCTCTATCGACGAAGCGCGCCAGCTGCGTAAGTGGCTGGCGGAGGCGGGCACGTCCGACGACTCTGACTTCGGTTCACTTCACGCAATTGAATCCACTCTTGCAGAATTCGGCGTCTAATCCATTCGGCAGCATCTGCGCACGCAATGACAGAACTACAACTCGGGTACGGCAACACGTCAGTTAACTTTTCGTTCGACCCTGATCGATTTCAAATCCTCACGAGCCATCCCTCCACTGAACGACCCCTAACAGATCAAGAGATCGGTGACGCTTTTAGTCATCCAATTCAGTCGGAACCGTTGGACGAACTGTTCACCGCAGGCGACTCAGTTTTGCTTGTTGTGTCAGACGCGACCCGCGCAACTGCGTGCGGACAAATTCTGAATCTGTTGGTGCGGCGACTAATTCAGAACGGCGTCTCTCCGTCCGACATCGCGATCATCTTCGCGACCGGGATGCATCGTCCCGTGACACCGGAGGAAAAGATTCAACTGCTGACACCGTTCATTGCCCAGCGCATACGAACAATCGATCACAACGCCAGCGATCCGTCACATGCGATCAATCTGGGTTTTACGAATCGCGGTACGCCGATCGAAATCAATCGTGCGCTGAAAGACTTCACACACGTCGTCACCACCGGGGGTGTCGGCTTTCATTACTTTGCAGGATTCACGGGCGGACGCAAATCCATTTGTCCCGGGCTCGCCTCCATGCGAACTATTGAAGCGACTCACTTGCTCGCTCTGGACGCGGAAACCGGCGGTCGGCGTGCCGGCGTAGGAACCGCGTTGCTGGAAGGCAATGCCGTACATGAGGAGTGTGAAGAAATAGCTACGCTGGTCGCGCCGCGCTTCGCAGTTAACACGATCGTTGACGATAACAAGCAGGCTGTCGGTGTCTATGCCGGCGACTGGAGAGTCGCGCATCGAGCTGCCTGTGAGGCTTACATGGAGAACCATTCGCTCTCAATTCATGAGCAGCGCGACGTCGTCATCGTAAGTTGCGGCGGCTCACCTTATGACATCAATTTGATTCAGGCACACAAAGCTCTTGAGATGGCGGCACACGCCTGTCGCGAAGGTGGAGATATTGTTCTGCTTGCCGAGTGCCCTGACGGAGTGGGACAACAGACTTTTCTAAATTGGTTTGACGAAGAAAACTCGAGCACTCTCGTCGCCCGTTTGATTAATAACTACGAAGTGAACGGTCAGACTGCGTGGTCGTTGCTGACGAAAGCAGAACGTTATCGCGTTCAGCTTGTTTCGACGCTCAGCGAGAGTGATGTAGTTCGCATGCGGATGTCTCCAGCCAACTCCTTAGAAGACGCAATCAACAATATCGGCAGCCAACGGTCAGGATTTATCATGCCTCGCGGCGCTCGCTATATGCCGCGCCTGCGGTGATAAGGAGCAAGGAGACTGGAGCGCAAGCGTCTCGCTTGCGTTAATTTGCTAAGCCAGCAACCGGGGACGGTTGCGCTCCAGGCGTTTGATTTACATTTGCCGGTGGCAGGTTTATATTCGCCGCGAATAACGCCTCAAGAACCAGTGTCTCGCTTGCTTAACGGCAAACTAAATTTACTTCAGGAGAAAACGAAATGCCTGATCCTCTCACCGAAGATGACTATAAAGCGGCTGCAAAAAAATTAGGCTGTGACGTGCCGGCCATCAAGGCAGTGTCGGAGGTTGAATCCGGGCCGCATGGAGCGTTTCTTCCGTCCGGCGACCCGGTGATTCTTTTCGAACGCCATAAGTTTCACAAATTCACCAATGGACAATACGACCAAACGAATCCCGGCATCTCGAATCGTGCAGCCGGAGGTTATGGTCCAGTTTCGCAACAACACGCGCGCTTTCAGGAAGCTGCGGCCCTCAATAGCGACGCAGCCTTGCAATCGTGCTCCTGGGGCCGTTTTCAGGTGATGGGTTTTCACTGGAAAGCGCTCGGGTATCCCAGCTTGCAGGAATTTGTCGACAGCATGTATGTCAGCGAAGCAAATCAACTCGACTCTTTCGTTCGCTACGTGGCCACGAATGGGTTAGCGAAACACCTCAGGAACAAAAACTGGGCAGCGTTTGCTGAGGGGTATAATGGCAAAGACTACAAAATCAATAACTACGACAAGAAGCTCGCCGCCGCCTACAAAAAATTTGGCGGCAAGTGATCTGCAAAACCGGCCGCAAGGGGAGAGACGAACATGAGAGGCGTAATGATCGCTGTAGTTTTTCTGTTGAGTGCATTGGCTGTTGCTGCGCAGGAGACTGCCGCACCGCTCGCTGAAAAGCGTGTACCACTAAACGAACGCGCGATCGCCTTTGACTCGCTCGGTGCTTCGGCCCTTGAAGCTACTCTTAAGACGACGACTCTCAATGGCGCGGAAGATTCGCCGGTAACCAACGTTCGTTTAGTCGTGCGAAATTCCGGCGCCACACCGTATTCGTTTGTTTCCGGACTAGTGACTTTTTACGACGGTTCCGGCGTTCGTTGTGGCGAGGGACTTTTCAAAGCGGACGCGCTCGGAGTTGATGAAGCGTTTGAGACCGACACCCCCGGTATTCGCATCCGCTGTTCGCCCGCCACCTGGCGAATCGTCGCAAACAATCTGCTCGCTCGAGTCGGCGCGAGTGGTCCGGTTTCAAGCGCCCCAGTGACGCGTGGCACGAACCTCGTGATTACCGTCGACGGCGAAGAGCATCCGATTCAACTCGACAAGCCGATGGTGGTGAAGTTTGGCGATGTCGAGCGCACGATCATTTTGCGTGAGGCGCCGCGACCTTGATTTCTTTCGAGCTTGACCGGCGCAATGATGAGTCTTAGGATCGCGTCACGTTAGTAGTAATCCAACCAGCAGGAGAATTTCGATGGCAGAGAAGAACGAAAACAAATGTGCACATCCTGCCTGTGATTGCCCGCCTGAGAAGGACAGTAAATACTGTAGCGAGTATTGTGAAGAGGCGGAGAAGTCGCATGTGATGGAAATCGGCTGCAATTGCCAGCATCCCGGCTGCTAAGAGTTTCCCGCCCAATCTTCCTTTTCGCGTACCCCCAGCGCTCAGCCAACCTGTGATTGATCCTTGCAATGAATTTGCAAGAGAACGGATTGCATAACACGACAACGCGCTCGGTAGTTCACCTCATCCTGAGAGCACTGATGTGCTCCCGGCGACAAACCATCGATTATGAGAGGTGATCAACCAATGAGTAAATTCATCCTGTCACTTTGTTTTTCCGCAGCATGCATCGGGCTCGCGAATGCCCAGACCACGCAAACGCACGCGTCCGGCGACATTCAGAATCAAGCTTCGGCATCAACCAAACACATAACCCTTGATTCCGGCACACGTTTGAGTGGCGAACTTCAGAACAGCATTGATGTGCGCAAGGCGAAGGTGGGCGATCAGGTGGTGCTGAGAACAACGCAGGCGCTGAAGTCAGGTGGCCAAACTGTGGTTAAGAAGGGATCGCGCCTGATTGGACACGTCACCGATGT
>JBKPNP010000392.1:0-3067 GCA_046732775.1 Acidobacteriota bacterium | reverse complement strand
ACCAACAACTGCTACTTCACGCTCGCGTCTGCGATTGGTCTGAATTATTTTTACCAAACTTGTGCGCCGGAGAATGACAATCAAGATCCACACGATGCCAATCTGATCGTCGACCTCGACGCGCTAAAGTTGAACCTGACGCTGCTGCTCAAAGCCTAGTGTTCTAGCCTGCGGAGCAGGCGAAAGCGTAAAGCCTGGGGCGTAAGCCCCAGGACAAAGCGCGACCCGTTTTCAAGCCCGCGAATGCGGGCGATAGAGAGAGGTAGCGAAATAGCGAATCGAACGCTGTCGCCCATTACATGGGCTCCAAATCCATTGATGCTTTATTCCTGGGGCTCACGCCCCAGGCTCTATGCTTCCGCCGCTTCGCAGGCTTGATTTGGACGACTGAAATGAAGTCACTGTTGCTTTCGCAATGCCCGCCTGAGATTGGCGCGATGAATTTGGGTGGCAAGGGCGAGGTCGGGCGCGTGGACGCCACGAACGCGTCGCGAGAGGTGTTGCCCAAGCGCAGTCACGTAACTGGCTAATTGATTTGTGATCAGACTCAAACGAGGCAGCGCTTGCTGCTGAAAAAAGTAATTCGCTTCCAATTGCACGCGCAGCTTCTCGAGATTGTTCCAACGCTGCAGTGAACTCTGCGCGCCGTGATGACGAATGACGGCAGCCGGTTGAAACACGAGCAGCCAGCCGGCACGAGCGATTCGCAAACACCACTCGTTATCTTCACCGTACATATGAAAGCGTTCGTCGAAGCCGCCGACCTCTTCAATCACCTTGCGCCGCACCAGCAGCGCGGCGCCGCTCAACATCGGCACCGCGCGTTCGCGCGCATGGTCCCAGTGACCACCGAGCAGCAGTTCCCCACGGAAACGCCGCGGCAGCAATTGATATAGCTTCAACTGCGAAAGCATTATCTCCCACGCTGCCGGCGGGTTGCGCCAGGCGCTAACCTGCAACGAACCATCGGCGTTCAGTAGTTTGGGACCGGCAACGCCGACGCGGGCTGCCGAATCGATGGTACGAATCAGCCGATCGATGCTTCCGGGCGTAACTTCTGTATCAGGGTTCAGCAGTAAGACTAATCGCGAGTCAGTTAATGCGAAGGCCTGATTGTTCGCGCGTCCGAATCCGATGTTTTCCTGGTTCTCGACGATAGAAAGGCGATTCGCCTCGGTGAGCGGTCTGGCGATTTCACTGACGCGCAACAAGGCCAGACTGTCATCAGTCGATACGTTATCAATGACTACGATCTCGTAATCGACTGACGGTGGAAATGAAACGACGCTTTCCACCGTGCGGCGTAATAATTCGCCACCGTTCCAATTAACGATGATGACCGACAACTCGCGTGGCAAACAAATACCTCTTATCGCTCAGCCAAATAAATCCTTGACGGCACTGCGTGCGCCGTTCGCATAACGGTGATAGCGTCCCGCAAATAATTCGCGCAGCACCCGCGTGCCTCGCGTTAATCGCGCCCCCGGTAAAGTGGAGCGAACTTTTAAATGTTCTATCTGAGATTCAAGACCTGGAAGCACTCGCCGGCTGTCAAACTCCGCCGCGTTTTCAGTTAACCGTTGCTGGACCGATTGCAATACAGCCAGTGCTTGAGCATAAGGGTTATCGCGTTCGAGGGCCTCTTTCGCCGCAGCGCGGGTGAGCGCTGTTGACCGGCGCCTCCCCTGGCGCTCAAGCGCTCCGACTTGCTGCGCGTCGTGTTGCCGGTACCTGATGAGACGCTCACGCACGGGCACGACTGCTGCTACCGCCGCGATCAGCATCGTTATCCAGGCGTCGTGGATGATCGGAAGGTCGAGCGGGATTGGTAACACCAATGGGCGAAAGCGACTGCGAAAAGCCATCGTTGCTCCGGTAACCGTCGCGCCCACGAGTAAAGACTGAAAGCCTCGACCGGCGGCTATGCGCTCGAGTTCGTTGTCACTTACGCCCAGCTTCTCCCAAAGCGAATAGCCGGCCGGAGTTAGATCGTCATTCACAACCTCAGCGTCCGTAAACACCAAACCAATTTCCGGATGGCCGGCAAAGCTAGCTTCGATGGTCGCCAGTTTTTGTGGCAGCCAAACGTCGTCCTGATCGCAGAGCGCAATGACGTCGCCGTCACAGTTTCCAATTGCTTGTTCGAAGTTGAGAGTTGAGCCGAGGTTTTGTTGGTTAACGTTGACGCGAACAGGATAGGACGCCGACTGCGCAAATTCTGAAGCGATGCGAAGGGTTTGGTCAGTTGAGCAGTCGTCGCAGAGTATTAGTTCGTCGGGTTGCCGCGTTTGCGCGCTAAGGCTTTCGAGCTGCTTTTGGAGGTAGCGCTCCCCGTTAAAGGTGCACATCGCCACCGAGATTTTCATCGAGCTGAAAGGCCTTTCACCGTAGCGATAACTCAGGCTTTACCGGCTCCGACGCTCCCGACGATCGAAGCAGAAGGGGCATTGGCACGCGTGACTGATTCCAAGTCACTTTCAACCATTTCAGCCACCAGCTCAGGAAAAGTGTGGCTCTGTTCCCATCCCAGCTGGCGCTTCGCTTTGGATGCGTCACCGATCAGCAGGTCAACTTCCGCCGGCCGGTAAAACTGTTCATCGATCTTTACGAAGTCGGTATAGTCAAGCCCGACCTGGTTGAACGCACGCTCGCAAAATTCGCGCACTGTATGTGTCTCTCCAGTAGCGATCACAAAGTCGTCGGCTTCCGGTTGTTGCAGCATCAGGTGCATGGCGCGTACGTAGTCAGCCGCGTGGCCCCAATCGCGTTTCGCGTCGAGATTGCCCAAACGCAGTTCTGTCGCCAGGCCAAGCTTGATGCGCGCGACGGTGGAAGTGATTTTACGCGTGACAAACTCATAACCGCGGCGTGGCGACTCATGATTGAATAGAATGCCGCTGACGCCAAACAGGCCATATGCTTCGCGGTAGTTTCGAGTGAGATCGAACCCCGCAACCTTGCTGATACCGTAAGGCGAACGCGGATAGAACGAAGTCGTTTCGGTCTGCGGCACCTCGCGCACCTTGCCAAACATTTCCGACGATCCGGCAAAGTAGAAGCGACACGT